>NZ_CAJYMO010000139.1 GCF_913776365.1 uncultured Chryseobacterium sp.
TTTTCATCGATTCTCCGGCTGATCTTTTCTTCCAGTTCATATAAAAATCCTTTGGAATCCTGATCCCCGAAACAGCTGAAGCTTCCGGTATGGCAGACTACGTTTTCAGGAACGGCTTTAATCAGAATCGTATCCCGGTCGCAATCGATGGAAATGCTTTTTACGGTTACAAAGTTTCCGGACTCCTCGCCTTTTGTCCACAGCCTGTTTTTCGATCGGCTGTAGAAAGTTACGGTTTCTTCCAGCTTTGTTTTTTCAAAAGCTTCTTCATTCATATAGCCCAGCATCAATACTTGTAATGTCCTATCATCCTGGATAATGACAGGTACCAGACCATCCGGGTTTTTATCAAAATCAATATTCATCGTATTGCAATTTTTCTAGTTTTTAAATTATTTTTCAGATCCCGGATCCTGATTTCCCCGAAATGGAAAATGCTTGCCGCTAAAGCTGCGGTTGCTTTTGTTTGGGTAAAAACGGCTTCAAAATCTTCCGTTTTGCCCGCACCTCCGGAGGCAATGACCGGAATCTGTACATTTTCAGAGATCATGCCGGTGATCCTGATGTCAAATCCGTTTTTGGTACCGTCGCCGTCCATGGAGGTCAGGAGGATTTCGCCGGCGCCCAGTATTTCGGCTCTCTTCGCCCAATCCAGCGTCTTCAGTCCGGTACGTTCCCGGCCTCCTTTTATATGCACATAATCTGTACCGTTGACCTGTCTGGTATCAATGGCAACGACGACACACTGGCTGCCGAAGGTTCCGGCGAGTTCTGAAATCAGCCCCGGGTTTTTAACCGCAGACGAATTGATGCTGACCTTATCCGCTCCTGCATCCAATAGCTTCCGTACATCTTCAACCGACGAAATACCGCCGCCCACCGTAAAAGGAATGCTGAGCTCACAGGAAATCCTCCGTACCAGTTCGGCAAAGGTTTTCCGTTCTTCAATTGTGGCTGTGATATCCAGGAAGACGAGTTCATCCGCACCTTCGTTTTCGTACCTTTTGGCGAGTTCAACAGGATCACCGGCACTCCGTAACCCTTCGAAATTGATTCCTTTTACGGTGGTTCCGTCTTTTATATCCAGGCAGGGAATGATTCTTTTTTTTAGCATTTTTTAATGGGTTATAAAAGTTTAAGGTTTTAGCCACAGATCATTTATTTAATTAATTGGAACAAAATTAATTTCACACAGATGACACAGATTATGGTGTTGAATAAGTTTTGGCTAAAACCGTTTTATTTTCGTGTTATTCTAAACGGGTTTTAACCCGTTCCTATTGATCATCGATCCTCTTGCTATTTATTACGAAAATCTTCGATTTTCTTCTTCTTTGATCTAAAATATATGTCATATAAATAATTTAAATCTCATTTAGTTTATGTGGTAAAAAACCTTTTGTAACTTTTGCGGTTAAATAAATGGCTGTAATTCTCCCAGAGAAATTCTTCCTTCATAAATCGCTTTTCCGATGATCGTACCGGAACAGCCGATTTCCTTCATCTTCTTCACGTCGTCGATACAGGAGATTCCTCCGCTTGCAATTAAATTAACTTTTGTTTTATTTACGATTTCAGTATACAATTCATCGGAAGCGCCCTGAAGCATCCCGTCTTTTGCAATATCTGTACAAATGACGTTTTCAATTCCTTTTTCACGGTACTGAAGGATAAAATCGATCACATCAAGTCTGCTTTCTTCCATCCAGCCGGAAGTTTTGATTTTCCGGTTCTCACAATCGGCTCCGAGGATGATTTTTCCGGGACCGTATCTCTGAATGAGCTCGTTGCAAAACACGGGATCCTGAACGGCTATACTTCCGATCGTAATTTGTGCTGCTCCTGAATTAAAGGCTGTTTCAATATCCTGAAGGGTCTTCAGTCCACCGCCGAAATCAATAGTAAGGGAAGTTTCACCGGCAATTCTCTCCAGTACTTTCTGATTGACAATATGCCTGGATCTGGCACCGTCCAGATCCACCAGGTGAAGGTACCTGATGCCATAGCTTTCAAACTCTCTGGCCACCTCCACCGGATTTTCATTGTATATTTTCTGGGTTGCGTAATCACCTTTTGAGAGACGGACACATTTTCCGTCGATGATATCGATAGCAGGAATAATTTTCATTTTAAAGTTTTAAAAAGTTCTCTAATAATCTGCTTCCGGCCGATCCCGATTTTTCCGGATGAAACTGCATGGCATAAAAATTATCTTTCTGCAGGGAAGCACTGAAGGGCAGAATATAATCGCAGACAGACGTGGTATATTCGGACAGTTCACAGTAGTAGCTGTGCACAAAATACACGTCATTATTTTTTTCACAACCTGCGAAAAGATGTGATCGTACTTCTGCAACCGTATTCCAGCCCATATGAGGAACGATATCTGCAGGCGGAAACCTTTTTACGGGGATATCAAAAATTCCCATCCCCCTGGTATTTCCTTCTTCGTTACTGCCGCACATCAGCTGCATCCCGAGGCAGATTCCCAAAACGGGTTGCTGCAATGAAGGGATCAGGAGGTCAAGGCCACGCTCCCTCAGGTTGTGCATGGTTGAAGATGCTTCGCCCACACCGGGAAAAATCACGTGATCCGCATTCCTGATGGTGTCGAAATCATCGGTGATGACTGATTCAGCGTTAAGTCTGCGGACTGCATTCTGTACGGAGTTTACATTTCCGCCGTTGTATTTGATAATGGCAATCATTATAAGCTTCCTTTGGTTGATGGCAGGTTAAAATTCAGATCAGAGCGGTTCACCGCCATTTTAGCGGCTTTGGCAAAGGCTTTAAAGACAGATTCGATCTTGTGGTGTTCATTTTCGCCTTCCGCTTTGATGTTGAGATTGCACCTTGCCGAATCGGTAAATGATTTGAAGAAATGATAAAACATTTCGGTAGGGACATCACCGATTTTTTCACGCTTAAAATCCGCCTGCCACACCAGCCAGGGACGGCCTCCGAAATCCAGGGCCACCTGCGCCAGGCAATCGTCCATCGGAAGCAGGAATCCATAGCGTTCAATTCCCTTTTTCTTTCCCAATGCTTTCAGAAACGCTTCACCCAATACAATTCCGGTATCTTCAATCGTATGGTGCTCGTCAACCTGCAGATCGCCTTTTACCTGAATTTTCAAATCCAGGTTGCCGTGCCTTGAAATCTGTTCCAGCATGTGATCGAAAAAATGGAGCCCGGTTGAAATTTCAGAAATTCCGCTCCCGTCGAGGTTAATTTCAATTTCAATCCCGGTTTCATTGGTTGTCCGTGATACTGTGGCTTTCCTGGGAATCTGTTTCAGATACCGGTAAATATCCTGCCAGCTGACGGTCGTCAGAACAGCATCATCATGCGCTCTGTCACCGACCAGGATAGCCTGTGCTCCCAGATTCTTGGCCAGCTGAATATCCGTCAGGCGATCACCGATCACAAATGAATTTTTAAGGTCATAGTCTCCGTAGATGTATTTTCCCATCATTCCGGTTCCCGGCTTGCGCGTCGGCAGATTTTCATGCTCAAAACTTTTATCAATTAAAACTTCACTGAAAACAATCCCTTCATTTTCAAACGCTTTCAACATTTTTTCCTGAGGCTTCATGAAGTCTTCAAAAGGAAAGCTTTCCGTCCCCAATCCGTCCTGATTGGTCACCATTACGAGTTCAAAATCCAGTTCTTTTGCAATGGCGGACAGATTCCGGAACACCCCGGGATAAAATTCCAGTTTTTCCAGCGAATCCACCTGGTAATCCACCGGCGGTTCCATAATTAAAGTTCCGTCACGGTCTATAAACAATACTTTTTTCATACGATGGTTTTTAAGGTTTGAATCAACCGGATGTTTTCTTTCCGGCTTCCGGCATTGATCCTGAGGCAGCCCGGGATTTTAGGATCTCTTTTACTGGTCAGGATTTCATTTTCCAGTAAGATAGTATATACTTTTTCCACGTTATCAAATTCAGTAAGAAAGAAATTGGCGTCGCTCGGATATACTTTCCTGACACATGCCAGCTGTTGAAGTTCGCGATTCAGCCATGTCATTTCTGTTACTGTTTTTTTGATCCGCTGTTCTATCGAATCCCAATTGTCCATCTCCCCTATGACTTTATTTAAACTTAAGGAATTAACGTTATACGGAGCTTTAACGGTATTGATGAATGCAGTAATTTCCCTGGAAGCATAAGCCGTTCCTACTCTTGCCCCGGCCATTCCCCAAGCTTTGGAAAACGTCTGCAGAACAATGAGATTGGCATATTTTCCCAGCAGGTCTGTACAGGACCGCTTATCTGAAAATTCAATGTACGCTTCATCCACCACTACGATTCCCTTAAAGTTCTGAATATAGAATTCGATGTCTTCAACCGAGTTTCCGGTCGGATTATTGGGCGAGCAGAGAAAGAAGACCTTTGGCTGTCTTTCATTCACTGTCTTTAGAAAATCCTCTTTTTTAATCCCGAAATTTTCGTCAAGGTCGAGCGTAAGGACAGTGTTTCCATTCACGGAAGCATAAAATCCGTACATCGCGAACGAAGGGTTCATGGTCAGGACCGCCTCTTTTCCGGGTTCACAAAACACTTTGATAATGAGGTCAATCAGTTCGTCACTTCCGTTTCCTATGGCAATCTGGTCAGCAGGAATACCTTTCAGTACAGATAATTTCTGCTTGAGTTTTTTCTGGGTCGAATCCGGATAACGGTTCAGCTCACCGAAAGGACTTTCATTCGCATCCAAGAAAACCGGGTTTTCAAACTCAGTCATATCCCTGAAACTAAGGTACGGCTGAAGCTCAAGGATATTTTTGCGTACCAAGCTGTTGATATTAAATTCTTTCATTTTTTTTCTTTTAATCGGATGCTAACGGCATTTTTATGGGCAAACAGCCCCTCTGCATCTGCCATAGTTTCTATGGTTGTACCTAAATTTCTGAGTCCTTCTGCCGAAAGTTCCTGAAATGTAATTTTCTTCACAAAACTGTCCAGGGATACACCGCTGTAATTCCTGGCAAAACCGTTGGTAGGAAGCGTATGGTTGGTTCCGCTGGCGTAATCCCCGGCACTTTCGCAGGAATAGTTTCCCAGGAAAACAGAACCTGCATTCTCTATTCCGGATATATACTGTTCAGCATTCCCCAGGGCCAGGATCAGGTGTTCAGGAGCATATACATTACTGAATTCCAACATTTCTTCTACCGTTTCCATCAGGATGAAGTGGCTGTTTTTCAATGCCGCTGCCGCCAGTTCATTTCTAGGCAGCAGAGCCAGCTGTTTTTCTGTTTCTTTTACTGTTTCCCGGAGGATTTTCTCATCTGTGGTAAGGAAAATAACCTGGCTGTCGCTTCCGTGCTCTGCCTGGGAAAGCAGATCGGCGGCACAGAAGGCAGGAACCGCCTGTTCATCGGCCATCACCAGTACTTCGCTGGGGCCGGCAGGCATATCAACGGCTACCCTGTACTGCTGGGCAAATTCTTTTGCAGCCACAACATACTGGTTTCCCGGGCCAAATATTTTATACACCGCAGGAATGCTTTCCGTTCCCAGTGTCATAGCTGCAACCGCCTGGGCACCTCCGGTCCTGAATATTTCGGTGACGCCGCAGAGCTTTGCCGTATAGAGAATGGCAGGGTGGATTTTTCCGTCTTTACCGGGCGGTGTGCACAGGATAATTTCCCGGCAGCCGGCCAGTCTGGCAGGTATGGCCAGCATCAGGACCGTAGAAAACAGCGGCGCCGTACCTCCCGGGATATAGATCCCCACTTTCCCGATGGCCCTGTTTTCACGCCAGCAAACCACTCCTTTTATGGTTTCGGTCTTTTCATCCTGCGGAATCTGGGAAGCGTGGAATTTTTCAATATTCTCTTTTGCCTGAAGAATTGCTGACTTCAATACCTTATCCACCAGGATTTCAGCCTCATTTATTTCCTGCTCTGAAACGCTGATGCTTTCAACTTCGGCATTGTCGAATTTCTTATTGAATGCAATCAAAGCCCGGTCACCCTTTTCAGAGACTTCATCAAATATTCCGGCTACGGTTTCCGTCAACTTTTCCCTTTTCAGGACAGGCCTTTGTACCAGTTCTGTCCAGATTTCTTTCTTCGGGTATTTACTGATTTTCATGCTATATTACCATTTTATCAATTG
>NZ_CAJYMO010000140.1 GCF_913776365.1 uncultured Chryseobacterium sp.
AAAGGAATTAAAAGCCAAGCAGGTAAAAGTGGTGGTAAAAGAGATCCGTTTCGGGCCTCAGACCGATGAACACGATTATGAATTCAAGAAGAAACATGCTGAAAAATTCCTTGAGGAAGGTTCAAAACTGAAAACCTACGTATTTTTTAAGGGACGTTCCATTATCTTCAAAGACCAGGGAGAGATCCTGCTTCTTAAACTTGCCCAGGAACTGGAGCATGTAGGAAAAGTAGACCAGCTGCCTAAACTTGAAGGAAAGAGAATGATCATGATGATGAGCCCTAAAAAACCGGCCAAATAATCAACAGCCAGACCGGAAGCGGTCTGATATCCATACAGCCTCAAAGAAATTTGAGGCTTTTTTCTGCTCTACCGGACGATTTTATGCACTGAGAAAAAAATATTTCAGGTCTCAATAATTTTCCGTAATTTTGCAGCCTACTATTCCCGGCTTACCGGGAGCCAGAAACAGATATTGATAACAAAACCATAAAAAAGCAGAACAATGCCAAAATTAAAAACGAAATCAGGTGCTAAAAAGCGTTTTGCTCTTACCGGAACCGGAAAGATCAAAAGAAAGAATGCTTACAAAAGCCACATCTTAACGAAGAAAGAAACCAAGCAGAAGAGAAATCTTACTACTACTTCTTACGTAGCTAAAGTGGATGAGAAAAGTGTTCAGCGTCAATTAGCCATCAAGTAGTTTTTATAAATCCATACCGGTTTATAAGAATTCAACAATTCAACAATTTAACCCTGAGATGGAGCAGCCAAGCGCAATGAAACAGATTGCCGCACATGTCAAAAAAACAATTTAAATTATGCCAAGATCAGTAAATGCCGTAGCTTCAAGAGCTCGCAGAAAGAAAATCATGAAACAAGCCAAAGGTTTTTTCGGTAGAAGAAAGAATGTTTGGACTGTAGCTAAAAACGCCGTGGAAAAAGCAATGCAATATGCTTACCGCGGTAGAAAAGAGAAAAAGAGAAATTTCAGAGCCCTTTGGATCACGCGTATCAACGCAGGAGCCAGAGTACACGGAATGTCTTACTCTCAGTTTATGGGAGCTCTTAAGAAAAACAACATTGAGCTTAACAGAAAAGTTTTAGCTGATTTAGCAATGAATCACCCTGAAGCTTTCAAAGCAGTTGTAGATCAAGTAAAATAATGTAAAATTTTTGTTATCAATATAAATCCTGAGTTTTTTGCTCAGGATTTTTTTATTATTTACATTTGCTCATTATTCAATATGCAAAATTTTCTTGACCGGTGAAAAAAATAACCTCTCTTCTGCTTATTTCATTATCAGCGTACTCCTTACAGGCGCAAACTTTTATCCAGGCTTATAAAAACAGAGCCGACCAGGTTTCGCAGACCAATATTACTTCTCTTTTGCAGGATTTTCAGAACCTTGGGGTAAAAACTACCGGTTCTGTAGCCAATACCAATACCCTGAACTGGCTGAAAGCAAAATACCAGTCCTTCGGGTATACGGCCGGCCAGATTACGGAAGACCCGTTTACTTTCGGGAACAATACAAGCTCGAAAAACCTGATCATTACCAAAACAGGAACGGTCTATCCCAATACCTATGTCATCATCTGCGGGCATTATGATACGATTACCGGGCCCGGTGTAAGCGACAATGGAAGCGGCACATCTATTCTACTGGAGGCGGCACGGATACTGAAAGATATTCCCACTGAATATTCCATCAAATTCATCCATTTTTCAGGAGAGGAACAGGGCCTTCAGGGAAGTGCCCATTATGCAGACAATGTAGTGTTCCAGAACAATGTACGTCAGCTGAATGTACGTCTGGTCTTCAATATAGACCAGGTGGGAGGAAAAATTGGCAACAGCAATACGGCAATCAAGTGCGAAAGCGACCAGGCCGGCATGACCTCAAACAATGCCGCATCACAGGCATTTACGCAGCAGCTGGCCAATTGTACCACTTTGTATTCCCCGCTGCAGACCGTCATGTCCAATGCCTACTCTTCCGACTATATGCCTTTTGAGCAGAACGGAGACATTATTACGGGTTTTTATGAAAATATAAGAAGCTATAACGAGCATACGGTAAATGATACTTTTGCCAACGTAGACCCAACCTATGTATACAACGCAGGAAAAGCGGCAGTGGGTGCCTTGCAGCATTTTGCCACCGCTTCTACTATCCAATTGGCTACTGAAGAAGTAAAACAGAGCCATCTGGAATCCATTAAAATCTATCCGAATCCTGCAAAAGATCATCTGTTCATTGAAGTTCCGAAAGAGATCAGAAATTTCAGGGTAGCAATTTCCGATATGAGCGGAAGGAATGTCCTGAGCCAGGAAAATGAGAAGGAAATCAAAGTTTCAGGCCTGGCCGAAGGGGCTTATCTGGTAAAGGTTTCAACCGGCCAGAAAACGGCGGTCAGGAAAGTGATCATCGGTAAATAAAAAAAAGTCCCGTGTCGCAAGTCTACACGGGATTTTTTTTATGCTGTTTCAACGCGTCCGTTTCAATAAATCAGCTTCGATATCCGCCATCTGCATTCCTTTTGCTTTCAGCAGGATGAGATAATGGTACAGGAGGTCTGCGGCTTCGTTCCTGAAAAGATCATCGTTATTATCTTTGGCTTCAATGACCAGTTCTACGGCTTCCTCTCCTACTTTCTG
>NZ_CAJYMO010000141.1 GCF_913776365.1 uncultured Chryseobacterium sp.
CTCTTGTCATCGAAACCTAACTGAACTGACTTATAACCGTCTTTTTCAATGGTTCTGACCTGTAAAACCGAGCACGGACCAGCTTGGATAACTGTACAAGGAATGTTTTTTCCTTCTTCGTTAAACAAAGATGTCATACCGATTTTTTTACCAATAATACCTGACATTGTTTATATTATAATAAAATTTATCCTTTATTTATCATCATTTCAGGAAGTCTGAAGTAATTTCTACGTTTGATATAGGCATACTACGCTCCTAAAATGAGTGTGCAAATGTAAGAATAATTTTATTACTGACAAATATTTCATACAAAATATTTTGATTTTTAATCAATTAGAACATTCTGAACCAAAAGCACTGAAAACACGTCAGGATTTCTTTCCGTTCCGAAACAGGTAAGAATAAATGGGCTTTTACTTATTGTAAACGAGCCGCACTTTTATTATATGATACAGATATTTTCTGTAGGTCCGAAGGCGTTTGTACAGAAGACCGGTATCAGGGTTTTCAAAAAGTTAAGGAGCGGGAATACTGCAGTTATCGACGCATGAACACGGTGTAATTTTTGCTGCACTATCGGGTAATCAAATGAAACTATGAAAAAGATATTTTTCTTATTGCTGCTGCCGGGCTTTGTATGGTCCTTTGCGCAATCCCAACTGCCGTTTACCGGCAAAAGGGATTTTATGATCGAAGAAGGCATGAGCGGTTCCGGTACGCCGGCCTATTATCTGGATGTCAGGAAAAACGGGCATGTGTATTTCGGGTTTGTGCAGATCAATCAGGCCGATGGCAAAGAAACCACGGAAGAAATCGATGCGGGAGCCTATCATCCGGAGGTGATGAAAGTACATTTTAAAACATATAATGAAACATTCTATGTAAAGTTCAATAAGGAAAAAATTTACCTGACGGACAGTAAAGGAACTATTAAAAAATCTGATGACTGCTGCCCTGTTTCAGAAATGGCAGAGACGAATTGTCCATGCGCAGGAAAACTGTACCGCCGATGAAAACCCCGGGAATCCTTGTTTTATCCGCATTATTGTTCTTTATTTCCTGTTCTGAAAAGAAGATTCATCCCTATGCTTTTTATTACTGGAAAACAAAGCTGTCGCTCGATGTTGATGAGAAAAAAGCACTGGAACGCTCTACCACACCTTATCTGTATACCCGTTTTTTCGATGTAGATAAATCTGCCGGGAGATTCCGGCCGGTCGCAATGCTTACAAAAGATCCAAGCTTTAATACCGGAAAAAAGATAGTCCCTGTCGTCTTTATAACCAACCGTACGTTCTTTCAGATACAGCATCAAGATATTGCCCGGCTGGCAAAAAGCGTTAATGATCTCATCGGGAAAAAAGCGTTACAGTTCAGGCTGCCGGTGCATCCGGAAATCCAGATCGACTGCGATTGGACAGAAGGAACCCGGGAAGATTATTTTTTATTCCTGAAAGAGCTCAGGAAAATTTCCCGGAAAGAAATAACCTGCACACTGAGGCTTCATCAGGTAAAAGATAAAGCCCGGACAGGCATTCCGCCGGTTAGTAAAGTCTACCTGATGTGCTATTCTACCTCTTCACCGTTGGAAAATTCCAAAAAAAATTCTATCCTTGATACAGCTCTTCTGAAAAATTACCTGGCCGGGATTAATGAATATCCCATCCGCCATATCAAAATTGCACTGCCCATCTATTCCTGGGGAATTGTTACCAATCATCTCGGGAAGCACAGGCTGATCAATGCCATGTCCCGCAAAGACCTGGAAAATACATCTTTTAAAAGAATCTCTGAAGCAGAGGCTGAAGTGCTGAAAGACGGGTTTTATTTTGGACATTACCTGAACAAAGGATTCAGGATTAAGATAGAGGAAATTCCGGACGGCCAGCTCCGTGACGTTACAGGTTTCCTGGAAAGAAAAATAAAGCATTTTGACATTATCTATTATCAGCTGGACCGTAAATTTGTTACCGGACGGGAGCTGTAGCGCCAACACCTTCACATCGTAACTAACTGTCTCACAATTAAGACAGGACACATTGGAAATTATTTTCTATTTTTATACAGATGGAAAATAATGACACAAATGACCACCCATTTCATAAAACACATCCGTCCGCAGGACAGCCTCTCTTCTTTAGCCTCCAGAATCGGAATAACTGAAGAAGAACTGAAAATATTTCATAACCGGAACTGCGGAAAGATGGACAGGATCTGGTTCGGGAACCTTACCGGTGTTGAATTCATTCTGATTCCGACACTTTATCTCTCAGAACAAAAACTGAAGATCCTGCAAGAGAATATGCTTCCGCCTGCAGTATACTTTCCAGGTTTCCATGCTCCGGAATATCTTGTTTCAGAAACTTTTAAGGAATCCCGTCAGGAAAATTCAGAATGTAAGTATACGGTTCAGCTTACCGTCCGGAATAACGGAGACGGTTTTACCGCAGAACTGTCGGCAGAAGATTTCAGACTCAACGGCGCCGTCCCGGAGGATAAAGTGTCCTCACTTTCCCTGGATTGCATGAAGAGCATCTCCCCTGTTTCATTCAGGCTGTCAGCTGGAGGCAATGTAGCATCCTGTTCCGCACATCAGAACACCGTTGAAAAATTCAGGTCGAAAAGAAAACACCTCGAGGATTTTCATACCGGAGAACTTTCAGAAAAATACCTTGATACATTTGACGATGCTGTTTCTGATGAACCGTATTTCTTCAGGCGGATGCATTCGTGTTTATGGATCCGTTTATTATTTCCGGACCTGAAGTGGTTTCATCAGCAGGCAGGCTGGAAGGAAGAGTTTTTCATTCACAGCCATTCATTTCCTCTGCTGTTTCATTTTCACGCCGACTATTCCTTTGAAGATGCTGACTGTGCTGAAACCAGGATAACAGGAATACTTTCAGAATCCTGCAGCCTCAGGGAACTGCTCAAGGGAACCCGCATTGAAGAGGAAGATCCGGAAGATTTGATCCATGCTGAAATTCAGATCCGGTATTTTACCTATAAAGCAACCGGGCAATTGTATGAAGCGGAATCCTGTGTCAGCCTCTGGCATCAGGACCGGTTATTCCAGAAACACCTTGTCTACCTAACACAGAAATAAGATGAAAACATACGTATCACAACCACAGGACAGCTTTGCCGGCCTTGCAGAAAAATTCAACATCAAAGATGAAAATTATCTCAGGACATTCCATAACCTGAATTGTCCGGAAGAAAATATCATCCAAGGGGAAATTCCTGCAGGCACTGAGATCCTGATTCCGGAAGACCCTCAATATTTCGCAGAAGAACGGCATGCAGGGGAAGACGCAGATGAGATGAACGGGTATGGTAATGAAGCTGAAGATGAACAGCAGGATGAATCCTGTCAGGACGCTGAAGATGAACAGAAATATGAAGACCGAAACGGAAGCGGGCCAGCCGGTCACGACGGGAAATACTTTGTGATTCCCAAGGGCAAAGCGATATGTGATCAGGGAACCCGGTATCCTCATTTCAAAGTAACCAGCCACCACAAACATTACTGGAATAATGAAAGCGGGGAGCCCGATTATCTTGCCGTAACGGAAGACGACCTGCTTTTTGATCCGCCTGTCCAGTCTTTCGGTCAGTGCAGACTTAAACCAACTTCAGGAGGTTACCTTCCCTGCGCATGCATTCCTTCCGGAAAATGGCAGAATACTTACGATAAAGTGAAAGTCATGGACAAAAGCTGCCTAACGGAAATTTCAGAACTGAGGTGCATGACAGGCGGAAAGATCACTGTTCTGAAGCATGGCCAGCAGGCGGAGTTGGGGAAAAGCAATATCGGTAACGCTGATTCCAGAGCGCACCACCTCTATAATCCGTTGATAGACTTTGATGAATTCAGGGATGAAACGGGTGAAAACAATGAAGATGCCTGGTAATTAAAAAAACAACACCATTATGAAAAAAAAGGCGTAGCACAGATTTCAGGAGTGATAAAACCCATCGCTGGAAAAACCTATACGTACCAGGTAACAGGATGGTACCCGGATACCGAAGCAGACAAACGGAATCTGAAAGAGGTAACCTGGGAACTCTTTAAGCAGAGAAAAAACGGGAAGTTCACGTCCACCCGCATCAGGAAGAAAGGGATAAGCGATTTTACATTCGGTGAAAAAGCGATCGGATCCGTTTACAGACTGGAAGCTTATCTGTATGGGCCTGAAGGCGGCGGGCTCATCATCCGTCCGCAGCCCGGCAAAACCCCAAAGATCCTTAAGGTCGACCTTTTGTATACAGACGGTAGAAAAGGCAGTACTTTCAGCTTCATGGAAAAGTTGACAGCCAAAGCCTATTGTACCAACCTGCTGACGAAAGAGCTTACGTTTACGCTTTGGGAAGATGATGCGAAGGGGCCGGGACATCATACCGCGAATAAACCTATTGAAACAAAAACAGCAGAGGTCAACATCAACGGAACTGCGACAGTGGAATTCGTACTGACAAAAGCTTTGATGAGGAAAGCTATGCAGGGCGAGCCGGATCCGAAAGAGCTGGAGTTTTACGTAACGGCAGAATACTACGTCCATAAAAAGCATGCCACCGGCAATGTGGAAATAAAGAATCCCTTCCCTCCTCTTCCCCATGAAATCCGGCCAAAGCCCACCGACATCCCGAAAGCCAAAAATTCTCCTGCCGCTTCCAAGCCAACATCAGCAAAAGAAGACAAAGGCATCGGTGATATCATAACCGATAAGACAAAAGAACTCTGGGACTGGTGGGAAACTAAAGGAACCATAAAGAAAGAGCAGCCTCCCACCCGGCAGAAGCCTGATGGCAGGAGCCCGGCGATGGTGAAGGAACAGCAAATCAATAACACATGTTTTTGTAAAAAAGCCAATTTATACTGGGGAAAATATTTTAATTGCCAAGAACGTAAAAGAATTATAGAAATAGCATATAGATTAGGGAGTAAGCCAGATTATTTAACATCTGCAATGGCTTTAGAAACCGGAGGGACTTTTGATCCAAAACTTATAAATAGTAAGGGCTATACAGGATTGATTCAAATTGGAAAAGATGCAGCAGCAGATATTAATAGGAGAAAAAAGACCAACATTACATCTGGAAAAAATGGAAATCTGAAAAATATGACCAAATTTGAACAGCTGATCTATGTAGAATATTATCTTGAGCCATATAAAGGAAAATTAAATACTTTGGCAGATTTTTATTTAGCCATTTTAATGCCTGTTGACTGTGGGAAGGGAAATCAAAGAAATCATGTCGTATTTGATAAAAATTTAATATTAGATTACAATGCAAAAGGTGAAGTCATTAAAAACACAAAGTGGGTACGGAAAAATGGATACTCAGCAAATCCTGTTTTTCATAAAGAGGAAAATGAAGAAGGCAAAACTTATGTATGGGAGATTGCTAAAGAAATAGAGAAATGGTATAATAAAGGAGAATTAAATAAAGAATCCACTTTTTCCTGTCAACAAATAGCAGCAGATAAAAAAGATGTAGAATCAAATACTAAATGGCATGACCCTGTTGATAATCCTGAAATAGCATTGTTCAATTTCTATGGTAGTTACAATCCTACAGGATCATCCTTTGGACTTGTAAGAAATGCGGGCACAAAAAATCATCAGGGATTGGATATTTTTGCACCTAAAGGTACTCCGGTTAAGGCTTGCCTTGATGGAAAGGTAGTTTTAATTTCAGAAAATGCAGGATCATTTGGAAAATTTATTGTGATAGAAGTGAATAAAAATGATTTAGATAATGCTAAAATAGATTATAATTTGCAATATAAAGGAGAGAAAGAGAAAGGGCCTTTATTTGGAGATACAAATAAACGCTTTTTGAGATATGGACATCTTAGTGAAATAAGCGTTTTAAATAATCAAAGAGTAACAGCAGGGATGGAAATAGGAAAAAGTGGCAATAGCGGAAATGCAGCAAAACAAAGTGTGAAGGCAAGACATTTACATTTTGAAATTACAGATGCGGAAACGGCGGGAGATGGGTTAAGGAACAGACAAAATCCAGCATTTTATGTGAGATTAAAGACACCAGATAGAAAAACACAAGAAAACAATAAATATTAGTCAATGAAAAAATTTACAGTAAAAAATCTATTGATATTTTTTTTTCCTTTTGTTCTATTTAATTCATGCATTAATGATAAAGAAAACAAAAGGAAACCAATAAAAAATGAGCAGAGTGGCGTAGAAACAAATACTTTTAAAAAGAATAGTGATACAAGTTTAAAAGCGGATACATTAGGAGACAATGATGAAGAATTAATTGAAAATGAGGAATTAATTGAAAAGGCACACTTTGAAAGGTGGCAGGGAAAATACTATTTTTCTTTCAAATATACCGATAATATAGGTAAGGTATCAGACTTAAAAG
>NZ_CAJYMO010000142.1 GCF_913776365.1 uncultured Chryseobacterium sp.
GTTGTAAAAACTTTCCGGATCGGTTGTCCAGGACATTTCATTAACAAACTGAAGAATATGTTCATTGCCATCTTCAGAGGTTGAATAATTTCGCAAAAGTCCTTTTGCAACAAAGATTTTCAGATTACAGATATCACCCTGTTTGCATACCATCTCTTTACGCTGAAGTTTTATCATTTGACTTTTATATAGGATGAAATTGAACTTTTCATCCGTAAAATCCTGAAGGACCTTCTGAAAGTAATTTTTAAGAATCTCTGACATTTTTTAAAACTGAATTATATCTAAAATTAATTCTTTTTATCGAATTAAAATAAAAATTGTGTCAAATGACCTCGTTTTTGGGAGGTATTCACATCTAAATTTGTATCAGAAATTATAACAAAAACAAATTTAAAATATGAAAATATTTGTAACAGGAGCTTCAGGATTTGTAGGCTCAGCAGTAGTAAAAGAATTATTATCAAACGGCCATCAGGTACTTGGATTGGCGCGTTCGGAAGAATCTGCAAAATCCATAAGAGAGGCCGGAGCAGAAGTTTTAATGGGAGATCTGGATAGTCTCAATAATTTGCAAAAAGGAGCAAGGGAAGCAGATGGAGTAATTCATACGGCCTTTATTCACAATTTTTCAGATTATCAGACGAATGCGCTCAAAGACCATAAAGCCATTGAAGCAATGGGCGAAGTATTGAAAGGAACCGATAAACCCATTGTGGTGACAGGCGGAACATTAGGACTTCCACTGATGGACGGGAAAATCACAGAAGAAAGTAAAGCACCGGCAGAATCAATCAGATTTTCTGAAAAAGCTTTTGTTGCTCTGTCAGAATCTGGTGTAAAAGCATCCATCATTCGTCTTTCCCCAAGTGTTTACGGAAATTCTGAATCGGGTTTCAAAGGAGGTTTTGGTGTAATGCTTGCTGAGCTGGCGAAGGCTAAAGGCTTTGCAGCTTATATTGGAGAAGGAGATAATGTCTGGCCGTCTGTTCATCGTGTGGATGCTGCAAAACTATTTCGTCTGGCTCTTGAAAAAGGAGAGGTTGGAGCAAGATATAATGCGGTTAATAATGATAAACAATTGTCAATGAAAGAATTTGCTGAATTAATCGGTAAAAGACTGGATGTTCCTGTAAAATCTTTGTCACCGGAAGAAGCAACGGAATATTTTACCTGGATGACATTTTTTGTTGGAGCAGATTGTCCGGCAACAAGTTTGAAGACTCAGGAAAAATTGGGTTGGAAACCTTCTGAAAGAAGTTTCGTAGAAGAACTGGATCAATATTTCTTCTAAAATTATAAACAGTCTTACTTCCGAAGTAAGGCTGTTTTTTTATTAGGCAACTATATTGGGTACATTTAGGTATAGTATGCTTTGATTTTTAGTTTAAAACTGATAGATGTATCAATCAATTCCTATTTTCAGTTCTATTTTTATTCTAAAAAAAAATCATTATCACTACATTTGTATAAACATTCTCCCGTGAAATCTTTATTCATGTTTATTGATACGGAAACCACTTCCGTTCCCAAACGCTGGGATCTGCCGTATTCCGATACCGTAAACTGGCCCTCAGCCGTTCAGGTTTCCTGGATTATCTGTTCGGAAGACGGAACGGAGATCAAAAAAGAAGACCAATACATTTTTGAAGAGGATCTGGTGATCAGCGAAGGATCCTTCAGGATTCATGGCATTACCGAAGAATTCCTGAGATCCCGTGGTAAAAGCAGGAGGGAAGTATTGACCCGTCTTACTGAAGACATCGTAAAATACCATCCTTTAATCGTAGGTCATTTCCTCGAATTCGACCTTCATACTTTGTCTGCTGATTACTTCAGGGCGGGGCTGCCAAATCCTTTCGAAAACAGCCGGTTGTACTGTACGATGCTGAAAAGCAGGCAGTACAGATCCGGAGCTTCAGAAACAGGCATGCGTCTGCCGCAGCTCTATCGGCTCCTTTTAAATGATAAATCAGAACCTTCCCATAATGCGATCATTGATGCAGAAATGACGGCCCGTTGCTTTTTTGAAATCCGCCGGCAGAACCAGCTCTCCCAAAACGATCTTGAAGAAAAACACGGTCTGATCGCAGAAAAATTACACTTTCCCGTTTTAAAATGATAATCAACCTATGGAACATCTGATCCCGCTTTTACAGAAAACACCGCCTTTCAGCCTTTTACCCGAAAGCGTGCTGCAGGAAGTTTCCGAAAGCATGCAGAAGAAAACATTTCCTAAAGAAACACTGGCTTACCGCCAGGAAGTTACCGAAATGCAGGGCGTGGATGTCATTATGGAAGGGGAGTACGAAACGTTTTTCTTTGATGCCTCCCAGAATAAAAGGTGTATCGAAATTCACCATTCACCGTATTGTTTCGGGGGAATCTCCGTGGTGCTGAACAGGGTCCGGGCTTTAAAATCTGTAATGGCGAAAAAAGGGACCGTCGTGTATACGCTTCCTAAAAGAGAATTTACCGAACTCTGTAATGCTTATGAAGATTTTTTTCATTATTTCACTGCCGATTTCGGGAAGAAAATGCTGGATGAAGAGTTTGCGCATTTTGTAAAAACACCGGCCTCTTTTGAGGAAAGTTATTTTGCGGCAGACCAGCTGTATTCCAGAAAAATAGAAAGCATTGCTTTTAAAGATATCGTTTCGTGTACCGGAAACACGCCTATTTTTGAAGCCGCCCGGATGATGGCGAAAAACAAGGTAAGCTGTTTATTCATCCGGAACGAGCAGGATCAGAATATCGTAGGTTACGTAACGGATATTACCCTGCGTGACAACGTTATTGCCCAATGCATCGATCCGCAGAAAGCGGTACAAGAAGTAATGGATAATCCTATTGTCTCCATTTCCAGTGATGCCTATCTTTATGAGGCGGTGCTGATGATGTTTAAAACCAAAACCCGGTATTTATTGGTAGAAAAAGAGGGTGAAATGGCAGGATTCCTCAGCAGGAACCGGCTGTTGAGCGAGCAGGCACAGTCGCCGCTGGTTTTTATACAGTCGGTGAAGCAGGCCGGTACAACAGCAGAACTCCGGAAAAAGTGGCTGCAGGTCCCGGATATGATCAACCAACTGCTGGGCCGCGGCGTTCACGGGGAAATTGCCAGCCAGATCATTACTACCATTGCCGATACCATCACCATAAAAGTAATTGAAAATGTGATCCGCCAGATCGGGAAACCGCCGGCGAAATTTGTTTTCATGGTCACCGGAAGTGAAGGACGGAAAGAGCAGACCTTAAGCACCGATCAGGATAACGGCATCATCTATGAAGACAAAGCCAATGAACAGCGCGAAATGGTGCGTGAATACTTTCTTGATTTTGCCAAAAGGGTTTCCGACGATCTCAATACCATCGGTTTTGTTTACTGCAAAGGCGAATTTATGGCGAGCAATCCGAAATGGACGCATTCGCTGTCCCACTGGAAAAGGAATTATGAAGAATGGATCAATGAAACCGTTCCCGAAAATGCCATGAAGTTTTCTACCCTTTTCGACTGCCGTTACATCTATGGAGAAGAAGCGATCATCAACGAACTGAAAGATTTTATTCAGGACCAGCTTCGCGTTCCGAATGAAAGGTTTTTCACCTTTATTGCCAAAAACGCTCTCCAATATGAAGCTCCTTTAACCTTTTTTAAAAGGATTAAAACCCAAACGATCGGTAAAGCGGAAGTCTTTGATATTAAGACGGCCATGAGTCCGATTGTTGACCTGCTCAGAGTATATGCTTTAAAGAATGGGATCAATAATGAAAATACCGGAGAACGGATGAAAAAGCTCCAGGCAGCGGGCGTCTTCAGCAAAGAACAGTACCAGGAGCTGCATCATTCCTATTATTACCTGATGGCACTGCGTTTAAAAAACCAGGTTTATCAGATCAATATCGAAAAGAAAATGCCGGACAATTATATCGAGATCAGCCGCCTCACTAAAATTGAACGCGTAACGCTGACTGAAATTTTTAAAACCATCAGCAACTTCCAGCAGGGCATCCGGATGAAATTTACCGGCAGCCTGTCTTAATTTGCGTTATTTGACGGTTAACTTTATTCTGCGGGTTGTTACTATAAAAATAAAAATACAATATAAAGTCCTGAAAGGGCGACATAAATCAGCATCGGATGCAGCCCGATGATAGCGGTGATCATAATCAGAAAAGCCCTGAAGGGGCGGCATAAATCAGCATCGGGTGCAGCCCGATGACAACAGGAATCGTAATCAAATAAGCCCTGAAGGGGCGGCATCACGCTCCCGCATGGATTTAAACACCGTTTTGTTTTGCAGAATATTAGGATCAGTCTTCATTAAAATACTGCAATATTAAATTTCACCTCCTGTAACAATTCAGCAGT
>NZ_CAJYMO010000143.1 GCF_913776365.1 uncultured Chryseobacterium sp.
CTTCCACCAACCGCTGATAATGTAACGGCAGCATGCAGGAAATGTACTCTTGTTGTCCGGGTTCGATTCCCGGTCAGATGGTCAAAAGATAAGTGAACAGTCAATGGTCAATTTTGCTTCGCAAGTGGAATGGTGAATTTTCTAAATAGTTGAGATTGACAATTGGCATCTTGTGAATGGTGAAATTTGCTTCGCAAGTCAATTTTGCTGTGCAGGTGAATTTTCCCACAGACAAAAATTGACCATTGACCCGCAGGAATTGATCATTGACATGAGGTGAAGGGTGAATTTGCTTTGCAAGTGAATTTTATCATTAATAAACAAAGTAATTGATGTTCATCATTCAGCAAAAATAAGGAAAGAAGGCTTTGTCGAGCGCAGAAGATCTTACAAAAGCATACCAGACATAGTTTATTAATACAGACATGCCTTCTTATTTTTTATTCATGATAAGTAATGAATGAACATGGATCCCCTTTCCAACAGAAGATAATTGATAAATAATAATTGATAAAACAATTGAGCTTACATCGTCCATCACTTATCAATCATCATTCATAATTTGAAAGCTGGAAGACCGGCAAATGACTCCGATGGTGTAACGGCAGCATCTTAGTCTCCAAAACTAAGGGTACAGGTTCGAATCCTGTTCGGAGTGCAAAAGGGTTAATGGTCAGTTGGCTTTACAAGCGAACTTAAGGATAAATTTAAAATTGACGAACGAAGCGGATTGACCCGCAGGAATTGACCATTGACAAAAGTAACAGATCAACAATTTAAACATTAAAAAAAATGTAGAAAAAATGGAAACGCAACAAGAAACATGGCAGAACATGAACGGAAAAATCTTTCAGAATTCTATCACCCAGCTGGTAGAAGAAGCCATCATCCGCGAACAGGCCAATGGCCACCGACTGAAAGTATGTGTGGGATCAGACTCCCACGTATATGGAGATATCATTAGTTATGCTACGGCAGTCGTTCTGGTTCGTGAGGGAAAAGGAGCGTTTACCTTTATCAGAAAAGAAAAAGAATTCCAGCGGATCAGCATCAAAGAACGGATGCTGAATGAAGTCAACAAATCTGTAGAAATTGCCTATGCAATCTGTGCGGTGCTGGATGCTTATGGTGTGGAAATGGAGGTACACGCAGACATCAATACCGATCCGGATTTCAAATCCAATGCCGCATTGAAAGATGCCATGGGATATATTCTCGGGATGGGATATGTATTCAGAGCGAAACCTTTTGCATTCGCAAGCTCCAACTGCGCCGACCTGATGGTGTAATGAAGCGGGAAGCAGGATGATGGAGGCTGGAAGTTCATTTCATCATCCTGCTTTTATTTTCGATCTAAAAAAAATTAAAATCATGAAGACTATTTTAATCATGAACGGTGAAAAATACTGGCCGGATTATTTCAGAGGATACGATGTCATTCAGAAGAAAGTTCAGACATCGGAATTTGTGGTAAAAGATTCTTCCCTGTATGTAATTGATGCAGAAGGAGTCTGTAAACCGGATATTGTACTCTGGAGATTAGGCGCTGTCAATCCTCAGGCAAAACACAGAAGTATGTTGGAATTAATTGAATATTCGGGAATTCCGTGTGTAAATTCAGCATCAACCTTATTAACGGGGTACGACAGACTGTCGATGCTGAACAAATTGAAGAAGCTTGGGTTGCCGGTAATTGATTTTAATGTAGCTACCCATATTACCCAGCTTAAAAATCTGGAAATGAATTTTCCTTTCGTCATTAAAGTGGGGAACCATCATGGAGGTTATGGGAAAAGTCTCGTTACAAACGAAGAACAATGGAATGAATTGAAAGATTTGCTGTTTATTCATGAGGATTATGTAACTGCAGAAAGGTTTATCAACTATCAATATGATATCCGTTATCTGGCAGTACAAGACAAAGTATGGGCAATGAAAAGAAGAGGCAGGTATTGGAAAGCCAATTCTTTAACCCAGGATTATCAGCTCATCGAACCGGAGAAAGGATGGATTGAAAAAGTAAAAGAATTGCAGGGAAATATCAAAGCCGATATTGTAGCGATTGATGTTCTTCAAACGGAAAGCGGAGAACAATTCATTTTAGAATACAATGATATTCCCGGACTCTCAGGATTTCCTGAAGAAGCGAAAACTGAGCTGGCAGAAATTGTGAAAGGTAAATAAATATAAAACTAATAACCATGTATTTTCTCATTCAGTCTAATATATATCTGGATCCCGATCATTATAAAATCTTTGACGCTTTGGAAGAATTGAATATTGATTACGGAGTCATCAATATTCCTCCAACGACAGAGAAATTAGATTTTGAAACAGACCATACTGATGTTTTTGTGTATGGTTCGGTAACGATTGCCCGACTGGCAAAACAGAAAACCCACTGGTTTCCCGGCTCTTTTTACGGAGGCAATCATTTGTATGAAATCTATTCCGGATATTATGGCGACAACCTTCTCAACAGTAATGTATCCGTTCAGAAAATTTCAGAGAAAATGATCTGGAAAAAAGGTGAAATGAAATTCATTAAGCCTTACCGGGAAGCAAAAATTTTTACGGGCAGGGTTTTCAGCGAAGCGGAATGGGAAGATTTTGTTTTCGAAGCTTTTAAAAGTCCTTCCGGCAGAATTACGGAAGATTCATGGATTCAGATTTCTAAAGCGAAACAGACGATCAAAGAAGCGAGACTCTGGATTGTTGGCGGGCAGATTATTGATGCCGGATATTACAAATTTAATGATCGGGCACCTTTTGAAGAAAGGGTAGCAGAAGACGGAATCTGGTTTGCCAAAGACATGCTTCGGCTTTTTAATCTTGAAGAAGCCTTTGTCATGGACATCTGTTTAACGGATGAGGGCTGGAAAATAGTTGAAATCAACTGCATCAACAGTTCAGGATTTTATCCCAATACGAACGTGAAAAGTATCATTAAAGCTTTAAAGGTATACTTTTCAAAATAAAAAGAACAAGATGACTCATAACAGAATAGCCGTTATCGGCTTACATGAAGAAGAATATCAACACATACGGGAACATGTTGAAGGACTGATCATCTGGCACCAGTCGGTCCCGAAGATAAGGGTGACAGACGGTACGCTGTACGTTGAAAAGTCCCATGGGGTCGGCATGCTGCCGGTAGATAAAGTGGTCTATCACGGGATTTTTGAAAATGACCTGGATTTTATCTCGGGACTTGCCTTATGGAACGGGCCCTGTTTTCCCAATGCCTATGGCATGATGGAATGCCGGCTGAAAATCCCCTGCCTGGTAAAGGCCATGAAGTATTCCCGGTTCAGTTCTCCCAGAGGATTTATCTCTGAGGGTGCGTATGTGACTACGGAAACGGAACGGGTGGCCAAATGGGGAAACTGGCATTGCGGGGAAAATAAACATAAGTTTACCGGAAACTGGGAAAGCCCGGAACATGCAGTATTGGAACCATATTTCGATGGCGATGCAGTAAGAATACTGCATATCGGAGGGAAGTCCTGGCAGATCAGCCTTGAAGGGGATACCTGGCTGAAATCCATTCACCCCGATAATGCCCGGTTTATGGAGATCGATCCGGAACTTCTGGAAGATACCCTGAAACTGAAGGAAAGAATCGGAATGGACGTCATTGCCAATGATTATATCGTCTGCAGGGATGGAACAAAACATCTGCTGGAGATCAATCATATCCCGAATATTACAAGATTTGAAGAAGTGAGGATGCATTTTTTAAAGACGGTTGCCGATTGGATTCGTAAAGAGGAAGACGACATGCCTTAGGAAATAAAATCCCTGCTTTCACCGTAAAAATGAAAAATAGAAAGCAATGTTCTTATACGACAAAATTATAGTCATCGACATCGAAGCTACCTGCTGGGAAAAAGGGCAGGCCCCGGAAAACCAGAAAAGGGAAATCATCGAGATCGGAATCTGTAAGCTTAATATGGCGGACGGAAGTATCGAAGATCAGAGAAGTTATCTTATACGTCCGGTACATTCTGAAGTAAGCAGGTATTGTACGGAACTGACAGGGCTGACTCCCGAAAAGCTGGAAAAGAAGGGCATTTCTTTACAGGAAGCCTGTTCCCGGATCAAAAACCGGTACAGCTCTTTGCAGAGAACCTATGCCGGATACGGTGGATTTGATAAAACCATTATGGAAAGCCAGTGCAGGGAGGCCGGAATCAGGTTTCCTTTCAGTGAAACTTATCTTGATGTGAAAGTACTGCTGAGCCTGATGAGCGGGGAAAAGGCAGCCGGTCTGATCCGGGAAATGCATGCCAGGAATATTGAATTTCAGGGAACTGCTCACAGCGGGGCAGATGATGCCTTGAATACGGCAAAGCTGCTGTACCATATGTTAAAAAATAAATAGGATGGAACTTACTAAAAGACTGCTGTTCCTGGACGATATCAGGCATCCGAATGAGGTGTGGCAATATACAAAACAGGAAATTTTTAAAAGAAAGGACTGGCACATTGTGCGGAACTATCAGGAGTTTGTGGAAAGGATCCTTGAAAAAGGCCTTCCGGAAATGATCTCTTTTGATCATGACCTTGCTGATGAACATTATTTGGAAACAGATAGTGGAAAATTTGTTGAAAAAACAGGTTACGATTGTGCCAAATGGTTGATCGAATACTGTATGGATCGTTACCTGGAGCTGCCGGAATTCTATTGTCATTCCATGAATCCGGTGGGGAAAAAGAATATTGAAAGCCTTTTAAACAATTTTAAAAATAGTAATGGATATTTTTAGATGTATACAGGAAATAAAAATCCATCTGCAGCTCAGTTTTGATGAGGTTGACAGATGGTTTGATAAAGATAGAAAAACGCTGGCTTATCAGCCTTCAAACGGAGGCTGGACGGTTCAGCAAATTCTGGAGCATATTTATCTGACGAACTTCTACCTGCTGATCCTTATTGAAAAAGGTTCAAAGAAAGCCCTTCGGAATAATCTTCGGCTCGATTTGGATAGCGAAATAAAAAAATACAGCTTTGCTAAAGAAAAGTTTGAAAAAATAGGAGAGTACGGTGCTTTTGAATGGATTAGGCCGGAACATATGAAGCCTAAAGGGGATTTGGCATTGCACGAAATCAGAAGTTTGATTACGATGCAATATCGTCAATGTCTGATTTATCTGGACCGGATGAAAAATGGTGAAGGACTCTTATGCAAAACGATGATGACGGTAAATGAATTGGGAAAAATTAATGTGTATGAATACATCTATTTCCTCTCGCTTCACACCTCAAGACACCTTACCCAAATGGAGAAGAATGAAAAAGAAATGATTTGAGTGTTTTTGACTGCTTAGGTTATCTATTTTTTCAGACAGCAAACCTAACAGGTTTTAGGTAGTAATAAATAAAAAATTAAAAAAATGATTTTCAAAACATATAATTCGATGGAAAATGCTTACCAGACCCGCGTGATTAATCAGATCAGGATTCAGGGCTTAGGGGATGAAGTTTTCATCGTGCAGGAAAAGGTTCATGGGGCCAATTTCTCTTTCTTCACCGACGGAAAGGAAATCAGGATCGCCAAAAGGACTGCTTTCATTGAGAAGGAAGAAAAGTTTTTCAACGCCCATCAGGTGCTGGAACGTTACAGGGAAAAGGTCATCGAAGCATTTGGAAAAGTGAAAAACCTGTATCCTGATGTTGAAACCGTAGTCATCTACGGGGAACTGTTCGGCGGAGGTTACAAGCATAAAGCGGTAGAGCCCGTACCGGATGCGGTAAAGGTGCAGAAAGGCATTGAATATGCTCCTCATAACGAGTTTTACGCCTTCGACATCAAGCTGAACGGAACCACCTACCTGGATACGGAGATGATCAACGGGATTTTTGAGGAAACCGGATTTTTCTACGCCAAAACCCTTTTTCAGGGAACGCTGGATGATGCTCTGAATTTCCCGAATGTTTTCAATTCCAGGATTCCTGCATGGCTGGGCTTACCGGAAATAGAACATAATATGTGCGAAGGAACCATTGTGAAAACCCTAAAAACCAGATATTTTGGAAACGGAGCAAGGGTTATTTTGAAGAACAAGAATGAAAAGTGGATTGAAAAATCCAAAGTGGTACGAAAGCAGGAGAAAAAAGTTCAGAAGCAGATCCGTTTCAGCGAAAAAGCACAGCATATCTGGGATAAGCTTCAGCAATATGCGACCGTCAACAGGCTGAATAACGTCGTAAGCAAAACCGGTGAATTCGAGCCTCAAATGGCAGGGAAGATCATCGGTCTTTTTGCACAGGATATCCTGGAGGATTTCGGAAAAGATTTCCCGGAAGTGTTCATCCATATTGAGAAAGAAGAACAGAAAAGGATCAACAAGAAGCTGAATGCTTTGGTCATTGATCTGGTGAAAGAAGAGCTGATCAATCCGAAGGCAGAAAACTGCTGATCCGGTCTGTACCGGAAGTGATGAAACTGAAAAAATAACCATTAAAAGTGATCAACATGAAAAAGATAAGTACATTATTTAAAAAAGATATAAAAAACTTGGGAAGGGTAGTTAACGAAATCAACCCGGAGAACCGTTGGGTTCTCAATGGAGAGGCTGTCGCTACGCAAAAGTTTGACGGTTCCGCCTGCGCGGTCATCAACGGTAAGCTGTTCAAAAGATACGATGCCAAAAGAGGAAAAACAGCTCCGGAAGGCGCAATCCCGTGTCAGGAAGCAGATCCGGTGACAGGACATCACCCGCATTGGGTAGCCTGTAATCCTGCCGGAAAAGAAGACGCATACTTTTGGGAAGGTTTCCATGCTTTGGCTGAATCAGGCAAAGCAGAAGATGGTACCTACGAACTGATCGGTGAGAAAGTGCGGGGAAATCCTGAAAATATCAAAGGTCATTTGCTGGTAAAACACGGAAGTGCAATTCTGAATCTGGAAAGCCTGGATTTCGAATGGATTAAAAGCTTTTTAGGCAATCCGGAAAATAACATGGAAGGTATTGTTTTCCATCATACTGCTGACGGCCGGATGTGTAAAATCAGGAAGTCCGATTTCGGTATCCGTAGAAAAACGGCAAAAGAACCCGTTTTGAAATAAAACTGAGTTTCGGTAAATATTTTACCGGAACTTTTTATGTGTTAAACTTAACCGTAAAAGTAAGATGATTAGACTGCTGTTTGTCGTTCCTTAGTTATCCAGGGAAAGTCCAGAGGAAAATTTACGTTTAGATTCCTGTGAAATCATAAGCTATATTTACATCTTTATGGTTATTAAAAATTAGAAAAAATGTTACAGGCAGAAATAAAAAGTCTTTTTAAAGAAGACATCAGCATATTAATAAAAGTCCCGAATTCAGCAAAGCATTATCTGTGCGATTGTGGTGAAGCGAGTTTACTGACGGTGAAGGAAGTGCAATCCGTATCGGCGGTATTTATCAGTCATACCCACATTGACCATTTTTCAAACTTTGACGGCATTTTCAGACACCAGATCGGAAGCGGGGAAAAAGTGGTGATCTGCGGACCGGAAAATATTCATCAGCAAATTGAAGCAAGGTTAAAATCCTACACCTGGAACCTGATCGACGAAAACGCCATCGAATATGATATCCGCGAAATCGTTTCTCCGGAAGAAATTAACGTGTATAAAATCCGTCCGCCGTATTGGAATCCTGAAGAGGTAAAAACACAGGATTTTCTTTTTGAAGATGAATATGTAACGGTTGATTTTGCTATTCTGGATCATAAAACGGATTCCATTGCTTATCTATTTAAGGGAAAAGATTCAGTGAGTTTTAATGAAAACGGTTCTGAATTCAAAAAAGGAAAATGGATCAGCGAACTGAAGAATGCTTTTGAAAAGAATGAAACCGATAAAGCGATTGAAATAGAAGGAACGGTTTACAAAGCCTCGGAGTTATTCCATCTGCTGACCCGGAATGAGGGTTATAAACTCGGTGTGATCATGGATAATGCGGCAGAGGAAGGCAACTATGAAAAAATAAAAAAGGTTTTCAGCGGCGCGGATTTGGTGTACATCGAAACTTTTTATAAAGATGAAGATCAGGAATTGGCAAGATTGAACCATCACAGTTTCGCTTCTGCTTCCGGATCGGTTATGAAAGCATGTAAAGTAAAAGAAGCCATTCCAGTCCATTTTTCAAGAAGGTATACGGAAAACGACAGGCTGGAAATTGAAACTGCTTTTTACAAGGCGTTCGGAACAATCTAGACAAGAGAAAACATAGTTCCCAAAGAAGGCATGGATTTCCATATAAACTTATTCAATGATAATGAGATGAGATAATATAATCACGCTTCAATCAAATTTTAAAACTAAAACAAAAATTAAAAAAATGAAACCCAATATATTTTTTACGGCAGACCACCATTTCGGTCACGAAAATATCATCAGATTCTCCGAAAGGCCTTTTGAGTCTCTGGAACACATGAACGAAGAACTCATCAGAAGATGGAATGAAAAGATAAGTCCCGGAGATACGGTTTACCACCTGGGAGACGTCAGCTTAGGCAAGCCTGATTTTACCAAAGCAATACTGGACCGCCTGAATGGAAATATCCACCTGATTAAAGGCAACCATGAAGGAGCGGCCTTAACCTATCCGAAGAGATTTGATTCCATTCGGGATTATCACGAGCTGAGGATCGATGAACCTGAAAACAGCAATGGCAAACAGAAAATCATTCTCTTCCATTACGCCATGCGGACCTGGAACGGTTCCCATCGCGGAGTATGGCAGTTGTACGGCCATTCGCACGGAACACTGCCGGATGATGAAGCGGCATTAAGCTTTGATGTGGGCGTCGATTGCCATAATTTCTATCCCCTTTCCTACGAAGAAGTGAAAGCAGTGATGGCCCGGAAAAAGTGGACCCCGCCGTTTGCCGCCAGAGATTAAAATGGAACTGATGCCGGTCTTACAGCATACTGCAAAACTTTCGGCATCATCCATAAAATAGTAAACAACAATTTATAAAAAGGTCGGAAAACGGGTGTGAGAGAAAAACATCCCTCACCCCGCATCCATCCTCCGGCCTTACATACAACAATGAAAACAACCAACAAAATAATCGTTATCGATCTGGAAGCGACGTGTTGGGAATACGATAAAATCCCACCCGGCCAGAAAACCGATATTATAGAAATAGGAATTTGCGAACTGAACAGGACCACCCGCGAAATTTCCAAAAAGCAGAGCATTTATGTCATTCCGGAAAGATCCAAAATCAGCAGGTTCTGCACGGATCTTACGGGAATCACCCCGAGGCTGATCGAAGAAAGAGGAATCTATTTCGAGGAAGCCTGTGAAAAGATCAGGGAGGAATACCATCCTGAATCGATCGCCTGGGCCGGATTCGGCGCTTTTGACAAAGAGCAGATCGTGGAACAATGTGATTACCTCGGTATCGAAAATCCCTTTTCCGGAAATTACATCAACATCATGCATCAGTTCAAAGCCTACAACGGCCTTTATAAAATGATGGGCCTGAAAAGAGCCCTGAAGGCCCTGAACATGGACTTTGAAGGCAACCACCACAGCGGAGCCGACGATGCCTATAATGCCGCCCGGATTTTAAGGGAAATGCTGAGATAAAAGGTGGGAAGATGGATGCTGGAAGTTATAGCAGTATGGAATGAAGTCGAGTCTTCAGCAGCAAAGGAAAGCAAGACATTGGATACTGGAAGTTTTTACAGTATTTAATTTATCCACTCATCCTTTCATGTGATATTCAGTATGGATATTTGGTTTAAAAAACCGGATTTTCACAGTAATCATTCATCCATCAGCTTGGCTTCCAGTTTCAACAAATAATCTAGCTGAATCTGGATATGGTAACCTCGAAGTTCTGTAGCATACTCAAACATCCCGCTTCCATCATCCATCATCCAGCCAAAACAATTAAATTTTAAACAAATGACAACACCAGACAACATATTAATTATAGATCTTGAAGCAACATGCTGGAACGACCGGCCGCCGAGAGGTCAGGAAAGTGAAATCATCGAAATCGGGGTATGCCTTATGGACGCCGCAACCGGTAAGGTTTCACGCAGCGAAGGCATTTTGGTAAAGCCTCAATTTTCAAAAGTAAGCCCGTTCTGTACGGAACTGACTTCCATTACCCAGCAGATGCTTGATGACGAAGGCATTTTACTGGAAGATGCCCTGGATATCCTGAGAGCGGAATACGATTCCGAAGAGCTGACGTGGGCCAGCTACGGAAATTACGACCTGAACATGCTTCAGAATCAGGCCAGAAGATTCAGGGTGGATTATCCGCTGAGCGATGACCACATCAATGTGAAAACCTTGTTCGGGGAACTGCATCCGACCGTCCGTAAAAGTGTCGGCATGGCCCGCGCGCTGGGCGAACTGAACCTTACGCTGGAAGGTACGCACCACCGGGGCGTAGATGATGCTAAAAATATTGCGAAAATTCTGCATTGGTGCCTGAAACAATAATAATGTAGCAAATGTAACAGTATAGCAATGTAACAACGTAACAATATAAAAATGTAACAGTGTAGCAATATATCAGTGTAACAGTGTATCAACATAACAATTCTGATATAGCCGACTCTCTTTTTTAAAGGGAGTTTTTATTTTTTACACCATTTTCAATAAAAGGAAAGCTGGATCGTAAGAGATATCTGAATAAAAAGGATAACACCAGCCCTGAAAGGGCGGCATACATCAGCATCGGGTGCAGCCCGATGTCATACAGCATCATAGTATTTTAAGCCCTTACAAAGTACGGTATAGAGCAATCATAAAGGAGCGTATAAAACCCTCTGAATAGATGGGCTCTATATAACCTGTATATTGTTTACAGCACAAAATCCTTATTCATTGATTGTAAAAAAACAATTGTTACGCGTGGTCCTGAATCCATAATTAATTTACTAATTTTATCAGCCATGAAAGAAAGGATTGTTTACACAACAAGAGACCGGAAAACGTTCTTGAATGAAGACGAACTGTCCGGCCGGCGGATGTATCTGAAACATATATATCAGGACAGTGAACTTCTGAAAAAGGAAACTTACTTTAAAGGAGAGCTGATCAACCTTGAAATCTATACTTCTGATGAAAATCTTCCGGATGAGGAAATCTTATTTGCTTACGTCAATATTCCCGGTGTTACCGTCATACGCGTCAGCCAATCTGACGGTTACAGGGTGTTTCATTCCAGGAAATACTCAAAATTCCTGCCTGAGAATGAAGAGGTGCAGGTAAAAGATGCTGAAGACAGAACCGTTTCGTTATTTTATCCGGATCGGGAAGATTACCATCATCAGAAAACCCTGTATTCCGGAAATGGTGAGTCCCTTACGTTTACTTACCTTTCTTCAGGCGTCCCCCTGGTTAAAAGGACCAAAGTCCTGGAAATGATCGGGGCATTTTCGCAGGCCCACTCTTTGGAAATCCAACCATCCTTTTATCTTACTTTCTTCCCTTTTCTGCCGTCCGGTCTTCATTATGAAAGGGAAAGTTGCAAATATTTTATCAGTTCAGGCTTCAGGACCGAAATGGAAACCGATCTCCGGGAAGCTTTTTTCGAAAGGCATTTTACCAAAAAAGTCTATACCGGCGATATCCTGAAAGAAATTATAATTTTTGAAAACAGGAAAATAGCCCGGAGAAAATATTTTATCCGCGACGGCCGGGCGGTTGATCTCTCCGGCCTGGATTATAAAGTGGAAATATACTTCCTGGAAGAGGAGAAAAACGGATTTTCACAATGGAAAGTAGCGTATTATGAAGGGAATGTCCTTCGTAAAAGAAAAGTAAAAGTCTATGATATAACAGGCAAGACCATATTTTCCCAAGAGCTTGACCTATTGACTGGTACACTGGGATCTGCTGTAAAATATGCGTATTATCATGGTCCGGAAGCATGCATCTGGGAAGGGTTTCAGTATGATGGTTCCGGGAAGCTCATGCCGGTGGACATTCTTGTTAATGACGGATGGGAGCATATACCGTATACGATTGATGAAATTGCAAAAGAAGGGTTCTTTCAGTCGGATTACGGTAAATATTTTGCTGCCGCATCACCGGAAATTCCTGAGATCGGCAATCCGGTAGAAAAATACACCAAGATCTACAGGAACCACCTGGGAAATCAGATTACGGAAAAAGAAGCCCGCCTGCTCTTTGAATATACCGAAGAGGTTTTTGATAACCATAAGCTGACGAAGAGAACAATCTTTAAAACAGATTCCCCACAAAGACGGAAGGCAGATGAATACAGCCGGTATACAGCGGTTTTTTATGAAAACAGGAAGAGTCTGGAAAGCTTTGGGACTATCCACGACGAAGTATATTATAACCAAAGACAGGAAAACGGCTATATCGTTTATGATCTTGCTGTGCGAGAAGATAATTACAGGGGTAAAATAAAGGCAACCGGGATGGTGGTTTTCGACAAGTATTACAGGATAGTCAGCAAAGTCGTCCGGGATGTGCTGGATCAAAAATTCATTTCGGCATGTAAAGTACACGAGGCTTATATTTCACCTTTGTTGGGAACCCATTCGGTAAAAGTGAATTATAATGAATACGGGGAAGTGGCCGGTTATGTGGATAGTACGGGATATGAAAGGTCATATACCAAAGCGCAGTTTGAAAACGATGATTTTTATGATATAAGCCCTGTAAACAATGAGTATTATAAAAGCCCGGACCGTCTGGTTCCGGAAAGGCCGGCTTTTCCCTTTTTCGACTTCCGGGATGCTGCCACGAGGTACGTGGTATATGACAGGCGGGAGTCTGAAATCCGGTTATTGTTCAGCGGATCAAAACTTAGAGCAGCTGTAGATAACAGGTACTCACTGATTTATTTTGTAGAGGATGAACGGGAAAGGGATGTTTTTATCCGGGCTTTGCCTTCTGCTCCCGATCAGGTGTACTTCTACAACATCAGAGTTTCGGTTCAGGAAATCGTGGCCGGGTATTTCGGGACAAGAGGAATCGCTGCCCGTTTCATCATCAGCCTGACTTCAGATACCATCCAATGTGAGATCCTCAATAACCATGAACACGAGGACAAATTAAGTTTCAGGCTGTTAGAAAGTTCGGATCACACTGATTGTTACTGCTTTTTTTATGAAGAAAAACGCATCATCGGAACCGAAATCTTTTCGGAGATGATAAAAGAACTCCTGCTGAAAACTTAGCTTTTCGCTACCCACTCCTCATATGAAACCACGCCCAGTTCCGGCCGCCCTTCACCTTCCAGAATGGAGATGAATTCCAGCTGGTTGCCGTCCGGATCATTGAAGTAAACCGCCAGGGACGGCATCCAGGCGAAGACCATAGGCTCCTCGCTTCCGTCTTTCAGGAAATTATAAGGTTTCAGGTTTTTACTTTTCAGGAATCCGGCGGAGAAATTCAGAAGGTCTTCCTGATCAACGGTAAAAGCAAAATGCCGCGTCTGCAGGTTTTCTTTCTGCTCCCAAAGACCCAGCATGAATGCTTTGTTTTTCCCGATCCATAAAAAAGCAACCGGCCGGGTTTCATCCCGGTGCGCGAGTTCCAATCCTGGAAACTCCGTATAAAATCCGATGGCCTTTTCCAGGTCGCTTACCTGGATATGGGTTTCATATAATCCTTTAATCATCGCTTTAATTTGAATGAAACAAAACTATAAAATGCATTTGCAAAAACTGTAAATCCTCAATTCCTTTATATAAAATGCATGATAGAGAAATTGTATTTTTTGGGTGATACACAGGTTATTCATTGTTGGTATTGTTCATGAAAAAATCAGGGTCACTGGTGCTTAAACCGGAAATAATAAAAAACTTTTTAACAAGACAGGGTGCTGCGCAAAAAGACTGCGTAATTGTGTTTTTACTTTGCATCAGAATCAGAGAGGAAATACTCATCCTCCGGAACAGGTGTAACTAAAAGACAGGAACCATGAAATTTAATTTTTTAAGAAAATCGGATAATACACTAGCGAACTACGAAGGTGCTGAGGCCTATACCATGACGCCGGCAGAAGAGCTGTACAGTGCTGTGGTGACCACAGGATTATCAACTACTACCTATGAAAAAGGAAATGAAAGGCTGGCGAGAATCCAGACTCTGATTCAGAAGAATGATCCGGAATTCGTAGCCAGGCTGGCCGTTTATGCCAGAAAAGAAATGCATCTGCGTTCGGTGCCGTTGGTGCTGACAACCGAGTTGGCCAAGCAGGCTTCGGGTACTGATCTCGTAAGCAGAACCGTTGACGGCGTGATTCAGAGAGCGGATGAAATCACCGAATTGCTGGCATATTACCAGATGGCCAACGAAAGAACGGATCTGAAAAAACTCAACCGGCTTTCAAAACAGATCCAGAAAGGCCTGGTGAAAGCCTTTAATAAGTTCGACGAATACCAGTTTGCCAAATACAACCGGAAAGCGGAGGTAACCCTGAAAGATGCGCTGTTCCTCGTTCACCCGAAAGCGAAAGATGACAACCAACAGGCCATTTTCAACAAAATCGTGAATGATTCGCTGGAAACGCCCTACACTTGGGAAGTGGAACTTTCCGTCTTGGGCCAGACGAAATTTACCGGTGATGCGGAAAGGAAAGCTGCTTTCAGAGCCAAATGGGAAGAACTGATCTTCAGCAACAAGCTGGGCTATATGGCCACCCTGAGGAACCTGAGAAATATCCTGGAAGCCGGTGTTTCTCCTCAGGCGATGGAAAAAGTATGCCGGTACCTGGCGGATGAAAAAGCCGTGAGGAATTCTAAGCAGCTGCCGTTCAGGTTCCTGGCGGCATACAGGGAATTAAAAACTAACCAGTCGCCTTACCTTTCGTCTGTCCTGGAAACACTGGAAGATGCGGTAATGGTAAGCGCAGAAAACATAAAAGGATTCGGTTTCGATACTTCCGTGGTTATTGCGGCCGACGTATCGGGATCGATGCAGCAGCCCGTTTCCCCGAAATCCAAAGTATTGTTGTACGACATCGGCCTGCTGATGTCAATGATGATGCAGTCGCAGTGTAAAAATGTGATCACAGGAATGTTCGGCGATACCTGGAAAAGAGTTCCGATGCCTAAGAACGGAATCTTGAGGAATGTGGATGCCTTCTACAAAAGGGAAGGTGAAGTAGGATATTCTACCAATGGTTACCTGGTAATCGAAGACCTGCTGAACAGAAGAGAAAAAGTAAATAAAGTAATGCTCTTCACCGATACCCAGCTATGGAACAGCAACGGAACGCGGAATTCTTTTGAAAATTCCTGGAACCGGTATAAAAGATTCAATCCGGAGGCAAAACTCTATATTTTTGACCTGGCGGGCTACGGAAAACAGCCACTGGATGTCAGAAAAAATGACGTTTACCTGATCGCAGGTTGGTCAGACAAAATCTTTGATGTCCTGAATGCCCTGGAAGACCGGAAATCTGCCGTGGAAATGATTAAAAAAAGGGTACTATAACGGGTATTGCTTTTAGATGAGTGATAAGTGATAAGTGATAAGTGATGGACGATAGGAGGCTGCCGTTGATTTTTTTTCAGGAGCCTGATCCCGCTTTCCACTGTATCTTTTTCTCCCGGGCAAAGGCCTTTACAGAAAAAGGATGCCGTTGCAATCGGGGCTAAATGAGACCAGAGCAGAAACGTAGACTCGCTTATTCCATCCGTACAGGTATTGAATTTTGATTCTTTTGCTTCAGGACAAAACGAATGATCCATTGCATTAATCAATAGCGTCGGCTTCAGCCCGACATCATGATAGCGGTATACATCCGGCTTCAGCCGAAATCTATTCGCATTCTGCTCATGCCGCATCATCAGGCATCCCACAGCAAAGGGGCTGCAATCAATTCTATTGACCGCCTGCCTGATTTTACATCGGATTTACTTTAAATTTATCTTAATGAAACGGAATTAAAGACTGAATTTGAAAGAATAAGAAGCCATCCGGTTAATTTTAAAAATAAAATGGTACAGATTTTCACCAGGATGAATATCAGGGAAGCGGAAAGTATGGCAGAATTAATTTCCGGATTGAAGTAAAATTTTAAAATAATTTTAAGTGCGTAAAAAGAATGCGTACTAAGGCGGTAACTTTGCATCAACAAATAACAATAACCATCAGAACTTAAAAAAAGCAGGTGTCGTAAAACAGAGTTACTTCAGGGGGCAGCAATACAGGTTCGAATCCTGTTTCCTTTAAGGAATGGCGTAAGGGTATCGCTCTGCCGGTAAGTCTCTGTCTGCTTTTTACCCTGCTGAAAAACAGCCAATGTCGTTTTCATAAGCGTTCCATCGTCAAACTTAAAATTTGAATACATTCTAAACGCTTATACCCTGTCGCTTGGTTTTTTATTTCAGCCGCGTAAAAAGCATGCGCACTGCGGGATGAATTTTGCTTCAATCAACAATAACAACAACAACAATAATAACAACCATGAAAACTTAAAAACAACCGGTGCCGTAAGAAAAGAATTCCTTCGATTTCCACTTGAATAAGAGTCTTTTCGCTGCATCGCCCGGTTTGAATAAACCAATGTCGTTATCATAAGAGTTCCATCGTCAAACTTTTAATTTGAACTGAATTCAAAAACTCTTATACCCTGTTACTTGGTTTTTTAAATAAATTCAACGGCGTAAAAAATGCGCACTGAAGCAATAAATTCAAAACAATAACCATAAAAACTTAAAACAACCGGTGCCATAAGAAAGAGTTCCTTCGGATCCCAATTGAAAAAAGCCTCTTCCTGAATTTTGCCCGGTTTAATAGTACTTACAAGGCCATAGATAAAAGTCACTTCAATTTACAATGGTTCGATGTCGAAGATTTGATGAAATCAATCCTTTCGCCGGAAGGTGTGGTCGAGTGGCCAGACGTTTTTAAAGACAGCTTATATTGCTGTTTGCCTTGTAATTTTAGAAAAACAGATAACAATATAAAATCAGGTGTCGTTTCAGAATCATACTTCGATAGTTAACCATTGGGTCGCAGGTTCGATTCCTGCCCTCTCTGTTGTAAACGGGATGTAGCTCAGCCGGTAGAGCAAATGACAGAAGATTCTTGCATGATTACCCTGGTTTAGAAAAAAGAGTGCCGTCAGGGAAAGCTTACTTCGGTACATCTTATGATCTTGGTTCAACTCCAAAATAAACCTGACTAATCGGGTTTATCAAGCGTTCCCGGTTATTGCCTCTTTTTTCTTATTATTGTGAATGAAATGGAAATGGATATACCTGAAAACATAACTGATTTTTTGTATTGGATCAGAGACCGGACAGAAAAGTTCTGGTCTGATGAGCGTGCTGCACAAAAATGGTATTACGGTACCAAATGGCTGCCGCTTACCGAAGAGGAAATCGCAGGGATAGAACTGGGATATAAGGTGAAGTTTTCTCCTGAACACCGTGAATTCCTGAAAATTCTCCATGCGGTTGACAGAAAGGAAACCGTGGAATATGAATACAATGAAGAGAAGTTCAGTGAAGAATGTACTTTTTTCTATCACTGGCAGGAAGACCGGGAAGAAATTCTTGAGATTATCACATATCCTTATGATTCTATGTTGAAGGATATTGAATCTGCCGAAACACGCTGGTTGAAATCCTGGGGCCCGGAACCGGGATCTGAAGAAAAGCGGAAAGCCATTTTCTATCAATGGTTTGCCAGGGTTCCTGATCTGCTGCCGCTAAGAGGAATCCACTTTATGGTAAGCAGCGAACATCTTACCCGGAACCCGGTACTCTGCATCAGCGGTTTCGATATGAATATACTGGGATGGGACATGAAGACATACCTGCTTGGTGAACTCCGGGATTATATCGGCATCGTCGATACTGTATTTGATGAAGAAGACCGGATGTATTATCCGGAACTCAACAGGGAAGCCAGGGACATCATTGAAAAGAATTTTCAGCATGATGAAACCAAGGATATCCCTTACCTGAAAGAAGTAATTTTGTACTATTCTTCCGGCCACCGTGATTTCGGCCTGAAATAAGTGATTTTAGCAAAGAGTTGTTTCACCTGTAATAAGCAATGATCACGGATTTACGATACAGGGTATTCCAGACTGTAAAATATAAAGTGTCGTAGGAAAAAGATCCTTCGTTACCATTGAAAGGGGAGGAATAGCGCAGCAGGCACGTCCTGCAAGGCTATCCGGTTCGACTCCGGCATAACGTTGCCCCGCTTTTTCTTTTTCCGTTTTTTACCTTTATAAAAATTCCGGTGAATCAGCTGATTCACCGGAATTTTTATAATAAACAGGCCGGGGCCTATTTTTTTTCAGCTAATTTCTGGAACTCCTCTTCAAAGGTTTTTTTCCATTTGGCAATCGTTGTTCTGCTGATTCTGTATTTTTTAGACATATAATTGGTAGACAGGCCGTGCTTCTGCTGGTACTGCAGCAGTTTAAGCATCGTCTTTTTATCATAGGTCTTCAGCTTCTGGTTGTTCCTGAGACTTTCTTTGGAGGATTTGAATACCAGTTCATTCAGTTTCAGGACATCTTCCGTTGTTTTTAAATTCTTTAACAGCCGCTGTATCTTTGGGTCTTCCAGTTTCTCAGGATCATGTTCTGTAATCATGTCCTTGTAAATTTTACTGTAATTGGGGCGCATGGGATTTCAGATTTAGAGTTTTTGTAGCCACCGGTGAAGGGTGCTTTTGGGGATGGAGTATTCCTTGATGATGTCGGTCTGGGTCATTTCACCGGACTGTATTTTCCGGATGATGAATTCCTTGATTTCTTGGGTGTAAATATTCTTTCTGAAGTAAGGGATCTTATCCGATCTGTGGTTTTTCTTCTTATCAACAGCCGACGGCGGTGAGTACAGGATCAGATGCGAGCTGTACAGCCTGAAAAAATCATATTCCAACAATTTTGAACACCGGAGCAGCAAATCGGTTTCTATAGAGGCACTTTTATACATCTTTTCAACACTGTCCTCATCTTTTTTCAGGAAATTGCAAATCCTTTCCGTGCTGATTTCCAATTCTTCAGCTCTTTCTTTTATGAAATTTCCTATATGTATTTCTTTATATAACATCTCTGATAAATATTTGTCCTGTAAATAACAGCATCAGTAAAAACATGTTGCTTCGTTTATCCGGTTGATAATAAGCTTCAAAAAATAATCCAAAATGAAATGGAAAAAGATAAGTGACTGAACCAAACGGCAATCGGGGCAAATCCTGAAACGGCAGTTTTCTTTATGTAAAGGGGCTGCAAATGCCGCGCTTCCACGATATTGATAAATCATTCTGCAATTTTTCTGCATCCGATAATGCGTCACTACCATTTTTCTTTCTCATATGTTCATTTTCGTGGAGAAAAAAGCCTGTGTTCTTTCCCAGGATTCAATGCTCTTATTACCTGCTGAATGTATTCATGCTGCTGCTGTATATGATTTAACGGTTGTTTTTAGATCTGCCTTAAATTTTAATTATCATTATTAATTACATTAAAATTTTGCAGAAAATAATTGATTTCTTCAATTCCAAATATAGAAAAATTTCGAGTGAGACCAAAAAAATGAGTTAAAAAATTTCATGAAAAGTGAATTTTGATTAAAATTACCTTGTATATATCGTTTATGTAGTGAAATAATGAAGTCGCGGTTCTTTGATGAACAGGCAACCAGATACCCTCCTTATTGTGAAATTTTAAATCAAGATACCACGGGATATTGTTTTTGAAAATGGAACGGACTACCTTGTTGCCGAAATGAAAAATACGTTTACTCTCCCCGGTTTTCCGCAAAATATAAATTACAAGAACGAATTGCTGGCAGGTTTTACCGTTGCCATGACCATGATTCCCGAATCGCTCTCTTTTGCCATCTTGGCCGGGCTTTCCCCGCTTACCGGATTGTATGCTGCTTTTATGATGGGATTGGTAACTGCCATTCTGGGAGGCCGCCCCGGAATGGTATCCGGAGGTGCAGGTGCTACCATTGTTGTGCTGATCGCCCTGATCAAAACCCATGGCATAGAATATCTCTTTGCTACAGTGGCGCTCGGAGGCCTGCTTCAGATGCTTGTCGGCCTGTTCAAATGGGGGAAATTCGTACGGCTGATCCCACAGCCGGTGATGTATGGCTTCCTTAACGGCCTGGCCGTGATTATCTTTATGGCACAGATAGAACAGTTCAAAATAACAGGCACAGACGGAAATGTTGACTGGCTTACCGGAAATCCCCTTTATATAATGGCAGGATTAACGGCTCTGACCATTGCTGTGGTCTGGCTCTTCCCGAAGATTACCAAAGCCGTTCCGGCATCGCTGGTGGCCATCATAGCCGTTTTTGCCGTCGTTGCCGGATTGGGAATCCCTACGAAAACAGTAGCCGACATTGCCGGAATAAGCGGTAACCTCCCGGCTTTCCATATTCCTGAGATCCCTGTTTCCCTGGAGACTTTGCAGGTTATTTTTCCCTATGCGCTGATCATGGCGGGAGTAGGGCTGATCGAATCCCTGCTCACCTTGTCCATGGTGGATGAAATTACTGGTTCCAAAGGGAATGCCAACAAAGAAGCGGTAGCTCAGGGGCTGGCCAATATCACCAACGGCTTTTTCGGCGGAATGGGAGGCTGCGCTATGGTAGCCCAGACCCTGGTAAATCTGAATGCCGGTTCGAGAACCCGGCTTTCAGCGGTAATAGCTTCTTTTACCATTCTCCTTATTATTCTGGTAGGAGCGCCTGTCATTGAACGTATCCCGATGGCTGCCCTTGTCGGGGTCATGATGGTAGTGGCTGTAAGCACGTTCCAGTGGGTATCGATCCGGATTGTCAATAAAATGCCGAAGTCGGATATCTTCGTAGGGATTGTAGTTGCACTGGTGACCATTGTTTTGCATAATCTGGCACTGGCGGTATTGGTCGGAGTCGTGATTGCAGCCCTGGTTTTTGCCTGGGACAATGCCAAAAGAATCCGGGCAAGAAAGCATACGGATGATAACGGAGTTAAATATTACGAGATTTCCGGCCCCCTGTTCTTCGGTTCCGTTACGGCCTTTACCGATAAGTTTGATCCTGCGAATGACCCTGAACAGACCGTTGTTGATTTTAAAGAGAGCCGTGTCGTGGATATGAGTGCCATCGATGCGCTGGATAAGCTCTCCCGGAGATACAGTCAGCTGAACAAAACGCTCCACCTCAGACATCTGAGTCCGGACTGTATGATCCTGCTTAAAAATGCAGAAGCTGTGATTGATGTGAACATCCAGGAAGACCCGACGTATAAGGTGATGCCGGAAAAGTGAGAGGCCGGATGCCGGAAGATGGGTGCTGAAAGCTGATTATATTTGTATAGAATTCCATTAATAAGAGTGGATATTAGTCCGCTTTTCCGATAAATATCTTAAATCCGTGAAGAAAAATTCACCATTCACCATTGACAATTTACCATAACCCATTCACCTCTAAAACCCAACAAGGACTGCAAAATAAATTTACAGCCCTCGTTTTTTAGGTTATTAAAGTACCGGCAATAAAATCAGGCACCAAAGCATAGTGCGAAAACTTCATGCTGATCGTAGCTCTTCCGCTCGCCAGGGTTCTCAGATCAGAAATATATCCGAAAGTAGAAGCCAGCGGAACTTCGGCGGTAAAGATCTTTCTTCCTGATTTATCATCAATGGAAGTAATGATTCCTCTGCGTTTGTTAAGATCCGCCGTCACAACACCGGTATACTCTTCAATGGTCTGGATTTCTACCTTCATAATAGGCTCCATTAATTTCGGTTTGCATAAATATCCGATAGCCCGGAAACCCTCTTTTGCAGCAATTTCAAAATCCTGGGCATGGGAATCATTGCTATGCGCCGAACCGTCCAGCAGAATGATCTTCATGCTTTCCAAAGGGTTTCCGCCGATAGGTCCGTTTTCCATCGCTTCCCGGAATCCTTTTTCCACAGACGGGATGAATTCCCCCGGAATGATACCACCTTTGATCTGATTGATAAATTCCAGTCCGGGCGAATTGTTTTCGCGGGGCCCGATCTCAAACGTGATGTCTGCAAACTGTCCGCTTCCGCCGTTCTGTTTAGAAAGCTTTTCACGGTGCTTCCGGGTTTCCGTTAAAATTTCCCGGTAAGAAACCTTAGGCTTTCCCTGGTTGATTTCAATCCCGTGATTAAGTCGGATTTTTTCCAATGTTACTTCCAGATGGAGCTCTCCCAGACCGCTCATAAGGATTTCCCCGGTCTGCCGGTCTCTTTCCACTACCAAAGAAGGATCTTCTTCCTGGATTTTTGCCAGCACGATGCCGAACGATTTTTCATCGGCATTGGTTTTCGGCTCAATCGAAACGCGGATTACAGGATCCGGAATCGTAATGGCCTCAAGCAGGACAGGAAGTTCCAGGCATGACAGGGAGTCCCCGGTTCTTGCATCTTTTATTCCTGTTAATGCGACAATATCACCCGCTTTTCCGTTTTCCATGGGTAAAGTTTTGTCCGACTGCATCTGCAGGATCCTCGAAACCCGGAAACTTTCACCTGTCCTTACATTCTGTATCGAATCACCGGACTGTATGCTTCCCGAATAGATCCTCAGCATGGCCAGCTTGCCCATATGTTTGTCGATCACCACTTTGAAAACCAATCCCGAAAACACTTCTTCCTCATTTCTTTCCAGTTCGATAGTTCTTTCTGTTTTGGCATATTTAGCTTTGATCCGGGCCAACTGATCCGGGGCCGGAAGATAAGTCACAACCGCATCTAGCAAAGGCTGGACCCCTTTGTTCTTAAAAGCAGAACCACATAACACGGGAACCAAAGATCCGGATTGGCAGGTTCTTGTTACCGCATCAACGATCATTTTTTCTGTTACTGCATTTTCTGCATCTAAGAAAGCCTCAAAGAAAACATCATCCGATTCTGCCAGGGTTTCCATGAGTTTTACCCTGAATTCACCTGCCTCCGCAAGATAGTTTTCGGGGATCTCTTTTTCTACAATGGTTTCCCCGTTTTCATCAATCCAGTAAAGCGCTTTCTGTGTAATCAGATCAATAACGCCTTCGAAGCAGTCTTCTGAACCGATCGGAATTTGCAGCGCAAGAGGGATGGCATGTAACCTGGTTTTAATTTCATTTAATACGGCAAAGAAATCTGCCCCGGTCCTGTCCATTTTATTAATGAAACAGATCTTTGAAATCCCATGCTTTCCGGCCTGGAACCATACGTTCTCTGTTTGCGGCTGAACTCCTGAAGAAGCGCAGAATACGGCTACTACACTGTCCAGTACCCGTAAAGAGCGCTCTACTTCGACCGCAAAATCAATATGTCCCGGTGTATCAATGATATTAATACCGAAAAGATCATCTTGCTTTTTCCACTGGGTGGAAATGGCAGCCGAAGAAATGGTGATCCCGCGGTTTTTCTCCTGGATGTCTTTATCCATTGTAGTATTCCCTTCGTCTACATTTCCGATTTTATGAATCATTCCTGTGTAATAGAGCAATCGTTCCGTTAAGGTTGTTTTTCCTGCATCGACGTGTGCTATAATCCCTATATTTCGTGTGTTGTATTTCATTTTGCCTGTTTTTGAATGTTTGATTTTAAGGCTGCGAAGTTAACGGCTAAGCACAGGAATAGCCTGTTCTCATCTGAAGGTCAGTAAGAAGAGAATTCTGTTTTTTCCGTTAAAATTTTCGTCAGCTTTTAATAAGTAGGTGCTGAAAATAGGGTAGCAAAAAGGCCTATCTGAACAGATAGGCCTTCGTTGTATTTTTTGTAAAGGTCGATCGTTATTCAGATAAATACTTAGTGCTACCAAAGTACACTGCTCTGATAGGGTTGCTTAAAGTTATAGTATTTATCATTTTTGTTGACATTATTGATTGTTAACCGGTTGCGAAAATAATAAAATTTTCAAATATTAAAAGAATAATTTTTATTTTTTTCAATGGCATCGTCGTAGAGGATGACTAAAAAACAGGCAGGAAGGCAAAATAGGATGTGTTAATATTTTGAATATCAGTATGATTTTTCAATGAACTTTAAAGTTCTTAACCCTTCAACTTCCGGAGGGCAACTTCCCCATGGAAAGTTCCGGGACATTGGTTTTTCTGTTTTTCCGCCACTTTTCCCTCACATAAAAGCCTGCCGCCTGTGTCGGTAATGGTGTAAGCTCCTGAGTCTTTTACCGGGCATGGAGCTCAATAATATCAGCCACCGGATTCGGGGCAATATCTCTAATTAAGTGTGACCGGATACCCATTGGATTTTGAAATTTTTCAATGACTTGATGAATGGGTTGTTTGTGGCAGACCGGAACAGAAATCACAGAGGTTTCCGCGTATGAATCTTAAATATTCTTAAAAAGAAACAGGATAACCCGGAAAATTCTATCTTTGAAAAAGAATTGAAACCATTCGGTAAAAAACTAATGATAAAAAAAGCATGAATCCATTGATCTTTTTCCGGAAAGACAGATGAATTGTAACTTATAAGATTTTGAAAACAGATATTGACATCCGCAGTTATTCCCATTTCTCTTTCGATCTGTGGCTGACCTTAATTAAATCCCATCCTGAATTCAAAGACAGAAGAGTCCGGTTGTTCTCCTCTTTTTTTGAGATTGCAAGGCCCCTCGATGAAGTAACACGGATCGTAAAGTATTATGATGACCTCTGCAATACCATCAATGAGGTCACCGGCGGGAATATCGATACTTTTGAAATTTACCTTCTGATTCTGGGATCGCTGGGAACGGAGATAAAAACGGTCGGCAGGCAACGGCTCGATGCATTCTATCAGGAAAGCGAAAACCTTTTCCTGGAATACAGCCCGGTGATTATTTTTAAAGGCCTGCATCATTTCTTTGAAGAAATAAAAAATCAGGGAAAAACCATCAGTATCCTGAGCAATACCGGCTTTATCAAGGGGAGCACCATGAGGAAATTCATTCATAACGAAGATCTTGAACAGTATATTGATTTCCATATTTATTCCGATGAGATCAACTGTTCCAAACCGGATCCGAAGATTTTTCAGGAAGTTAAAAAGTCAATTAAAAACCAGGATCTTGCCCTGCATCAGATCCTGCATATCGGCGACAATCCGGTTGCTGATTACAAGGGAGCGAGGGATTTCGGATTTCATGCCCATTTACTAAAACCCACCATATAATATGAACTTACGGTACAGCCTGCATCACATCCTTTCGGGAGATGAATTTACCTTTTCCCCTGAAGAATACAGCTATTTCAAGTATGGCGATACTTCATATGCAGAGAAATTTGCAAAGGAATTGTTTGACGGGTTCATTGCTTCGCATAAAGAACTGCTGGAGACGGAAAAAGAAATTATCCTGTTGCCGAGCCCCTATATGGCAATTCCCACGGCCTCCAATTTTTTATGCTTC
>NZ_CAJYMO010000144.1 GCF_913776365.1 uncultured Chryseobacterium sp.
GATTTATGGGGTTTCCGTTGCATTCTATTTATCATGCAACTAAATTTGGAATAGAAGGATGGTCTGAAAGTATGTCATTTGAATTGGGACTTCATCAGATCGGCATTAAGACAATCGCTCCCGGTGCCACGTTGACCAGTTTTTTAGACAGGTCTCTTGAAAAAGGATTACATCCTGCTTATCAAGATTTAGAAGAGAAACTGCTAGGCTCCACAGATGCTATGATGAGTAACTCAATAGCGCCAGAACAGGTTGCGGCGGTGGTTTATCAAGCAGCTACTGACGGGAAAGACCAGATCAGATATCTGGTAGGAGAGGATACCAAAGCAATGGACGCGAATCGTTTGAAGATGGGGCGTGAAGATTTTCGGAAGGAACTTAAAAAGCAATTTTTGTAGTCAATAATTAACTTCATAACTTTAAATATTTAAAAGAAGTATGAGTTTTATCCTGAAATTTTTAGGTGGTATTGTGCTTTCGGTAGGGTTGGCTTTAGTCTTCAAGCCTAATCTTTTCACTACTTCAGCTGCTAGCATTGATGGTTATCAGACAATAGAGAAAAGGGTACTTCGGGGCTTTTTGTTGGGTATCGGTCTTTTTATGCTGTTTTTTTCATCATGGAACTCCTGGAAATTGATATTATTGGCATTCCTGATTGCTTTGACAGTAGGAGTAATGACGGCCAGAATCGTAGGTCTCGCATTAGACGGATTTTACACCAAGCAAATTTACTGGCTGTTAATAGAAATGATGATTTTGATCATCTTTGGGTTTTTGTATTCCTTATGCGCAGTAAAAATTTATTATAATTATTAACGATATAAAAATGTATACTATACAGTCATTATCTGAGTTTCACCGGTTGTTATCACTGGAAGCTCCACAGCATCCTTTGGTAAGCATTGTAAAGGTTTCAGAACTCCACGCCATTGATTCAGAAATATGGCAGAAATTTACGACCACTTTTTATACCATATCGCTAAAAAGTAACATTCAGTCAAAAATCAAATACGGTCAGAATTACTATGACTTTGACAGCGGATCCATGATCTTTAGCTCCCCAAAACAGGTTCAGTCTGTCGAGGCGGCGAGCAATATGTTGGACGAAAAAGCCGGAACGGGATATGTTCTTTGCTTTCATCCGGATTTTCTTGCTCGTCATCCACTGGCAATAAACATCAAAAAGTATAATTTTTTTTCCTACGAAGTGAGTGAAGCACTGCATCTTTCCGATAAAGAGAAAAAAAACGTTACGGAGATTTTTCAAAAGATTGAGGAAGAGTATCAGCATATCGACCCTCATACGCAGAATGTAATTTTATCACAGATCGACCTATTGCTAACTTATTGCCAACGTTTTTACGAAAGACAATTTCTTACCCGCCAAGCGTTAAACAATGATCTCCTGACGAAAACTGAAATCATTATCAATCAATATTTTGATACTAAAAAAGGTCTTGTTCTGGGGCTGCTTACCGTAGAGCATCTGGCAGAAGAACTTCATATTAGTGCGCATTATTTAAGCGATGCTTTACGTTCGCTCACAGGAATGAGCGCGCAGCAGCATATTCATGAAAAACTTATTGCAAAGGCTAAAGAATATTTAATCTCTACTGACATGACGGTTTCAGAAATTGCTTACTACTTAGGCTTTGAGCAGTCCCAATCATTTCACAAGCTTTTCAAAAAGAAGACCAGTATATCTCCACTGGAATTCAAGCAGTCTTTCAATTAAGGATTAAATTAATTTTGATCAATTTACCAAGGATGAAGATGAAATAGGCCTCTGTAAAGCAACGGAAATAAGACTTTTGTTTCCGCTTATATTATTTCCTTTATTGCCAGCTTATTTTTTTCTTCTTTTTCTTTGCCTTTTTTTCATCTGGGATTCAAAAACCAGTTCCTCTTGATTCCACGAGTCAGAAGATAAGAAGTCATTAAAAAATCCGTCAAACAAACCGCTAATGCTATCAATTGAAAATTGTTCGGTGTCTATTTCCTGAGATAAATTAACATCATCATGAGCCGATTTATTTTCGGGCTTTGATTCTGACCCATTAAATAATGTGTTGAATGAATTTGCTGATAGATATTTGCCTAACTGCGAACCATTCCATACTAACTTCGAATCATGGTCGATAAACGTGATACCGTATATTCTTCCCTGGTCGTTTCTTCTGATCACTGTAGCAATTCCCTGTTCAAGAAGTTGCTTTTTAAAAGACGCTTCAGAATGACTGGTGAGTATTGCGGTCTCTATGGTTCTTTTTAAAATCGGTTTTGAAGGATGATCTTTCATTTTTGATTTTGACTTTTCAATTAATGCCTGGATGTGTTCCACACCTGCATGCTTACCGAAAAGCGATGACTTAAAAGCAGCACTTATTTTTTTGCCATGTTCATCCGTAGCAAAATATACGATTCCTTTTCTCATTTTTCCCTGCAATTCTCCATCAACCTGTTCAAGATTTATATTGAATTGAGAGAGCAAAGCATGGTACGCTCCTATACTTTGAAAATGATAAGTCTGAGGCAGATGTCTGAGTACGGATGCCAATTGTGTTTTAATATGACCTTTAGCGTAATTCACAGGCTTAAAAATCAAAGTAGAATTCTGGCTTTCACTTTCAGTGGCCACCTTTAAATGAAATTGCTTTTCTAATTTTCTGCAGGCTGCCATGGATCGATGACGGTCATAACGATCTGGTATTTTTTTGCCATTAAGCTGAACACAGGTTGTCACAATATGAATGTGGGTCCTGTCAATATCGGTATGCTTAAAAACAACATAGGGTTGCTGTCCATAGCCCATTTCCTGCATATACTGCTGTGCCATTTCCCGGTAATCGGAGTCATCCACTTTATCTTCCGGATGCGGATTGAGTGAAATATGCCTGAGGGGCTTTTCAGTTTTACGGTTGGCAATGAAGTAAGGTTCAAAATATTGATGGAAAAACTGAGCTGTATAAGGCCGATCCCATACATCAGGAATCTTGTTGGTTAAAAGAACATGTCCGTTTCCCTGATCCACTTTCTGCTGATTGTAATTAAGCGCACCCCAGAGATTTTCACCTTTTCCGATTTTAGCGATCATTTTCAGAACTTTTTAGAATATGGTTACGCTCAAAATCTTTCGTTAAATCAATAATCTGTTTACAGATTAAGGCCAGTTCTCTGGTGTGGTTTTCCAGTTTAAATAAATAGTATGCTGCTTTTTTCTCAGTAAAATTCCGATATAAAATCTTTACGACCTGGTTATAATTCTTTCCAACCGACTGAAACTGGTAGAAGAATTTAGTAAGTTGCGTATGATAATCCATTGTTGAAACATCGACAGTAATCATTTTCAGTTCTTTCTGAAACAAAACAGTTGTGATAAATTTGGCTTTGTTGCTCATCCCCGAAGCTTCATATAATTTTAGAAAATTAAAGTTTTCTTCATCGGTCAGCCGGAATACATACCGATGTTTGCTGGGATTCAGCTTTGGCTTTCGCCCACCTTTGTTACTCTTTTTAAATACCATAATATTCAGTTTAAAATGATCAAAATCACGACTTCGGAGTGGTTTTCCAAGCCCCAGCCAGGGCAAGTTGTTTTGAGGCACGAGAAAAGTTGTGAGGCACTCAAAACATAACTTGCCCCTTTCGGGTGAAAGGTCTGGTTTTGAATAGACCAGGTTAATACACCATCATACCCATCCGATATTCTCAACAGAGACTCGTCAGTCTTATCACACAAAGAAAACCACAATAATCGGTAGAACCGGCGTATCGTCCAAGGCCAAAGCAGGAGACTGAAAGCCAAAAGCAACCATTGTAAAAACCTTTGGGCAGAAATAATATTCATTTGCCTCAGATGGCGGGCGTGCTCTCTTACCTGCATATCTGAAAGAAACCCGGAGGTCCTGAAATCTGGCCTTCCTGCCTTCTTGAATTCTGGAATTCCGGTAACCAGGAGATTATGTCAGAGTGATAGAAATCAGGAGTTCAATCGAACAGGATTAAATGACCGGAAGCATTCAGGAAAGATTGACAAACATCAGTGGTGATAATAGGAATTCGAAGCGGTATTGCTGAAGGCAGTATGTCCATATAGACATCATTGCTGACTGAAAGCCTGCAACCATTTACCTGATCAAATGAGATCTAACAAAATTCAAAAATATGACAACAAAAAAACAACTCAAAATTATTGCATTTTCTACCCAAAAGGGTGGGGTAGGAAAAAGTACGTTTACCACCTTGATCGCAAGTATTCTTCATTACCGGATGGGTTATCAGGTGGCTGTTTTCGACTGTGACTTTCCGCAGTACAGTTTGCTCCAAATGCGGGAACGGGATCTGAAAGTCGTGATGCAGAATGAGATGCTGAAAAAGATGGCGCACAAACAATTTACAACGATCAATAAGAAAGCGTATCCTATCTTTGAAAGTAAAGCAGACCAGGTCCTGGAAGATATGAACGCCTACATTGCTGCCGAACCAACACCGGATATCATTTTTCTGGATTTACCGGGAACCGTCAATACAGCCGGGATTTTACGAACATTGATCAACGTCCATTATATTTTTTCTCCCATTACTGCCGATCGTCTCGTGCTTGAAAGTACACTGAGTTTTACCGATGTACTGACCAACGTCCTAATGAAAGAAAATGAAACGTTCATCCAAGGCATCTATTTATTCTGGAATCAGGTGGACGGCAGAGAAAGAACGCTGCTGTACAAAAATTACAGTAAGGTTATTTCAGACCTGGGGCTGCAGTTGATGGAAACTACGGTTACCGACAGCAAAAGATTCAGGAAAGAAGGTGGAGAGTTCGCAAAAACGGTCTTCCGGTCAACCTTGTTACCGGCAGATCCTAAGCTGTTAGGGCAATGCAGGTTGGATCGTTTTGTAGAAGAGTTTCTAAGAATTATCAAATTACAGGAGCATGGAAAGTGAAAAAAAGAACAGCAATGACCCAGGTATTGACGAACAGTACCTGATGTCCATTATGGCAGGAAGTCCAAAGAAAGAACTTCCTGACCAAAATTCTGATTTTCATAAGGAAAAAGGGATGCCAAAACACAAGGTGAAAAGCATAAAAAACCAGGAGGTCAACTACAGGGAGCTGTTCCTGACCCACCATACAATGACCAAGCGCGGTGACAAGAGTATTTACATCCGTCCGGAATATCACGGCCGTCTTTGCCGAATTATTCACATTATCGCAGATGATCAGATTCCTTTGTATGCGTATCTTGATAATATTCTGGCGCATCATTTTGAAATGTTCGAAAAGGAAATTACTGATGATTTCAATAATAAATACCGTCCCATCTTTTAAATATCATCTTATGGAACAAATGATCATTATCGCTTTGTTAATCGTTATCATTCTGATGCTTTCGGATAGAAAATATTTAGCAAAAGAACTCAATGAAAATGATGCTGATCCGGACGAGAAGCTTCCATCCATAATGGGCGATACAAAGCAAGGAGGAAGACATATCTTGCCAATTGAAACCACTGCAAGACAGCAGCTATCTGCTTCAATGACCGCAGATAATTTTGAGTCAGAAACCATAAACGGGCAAGCTGACGATGTAATTCAGAGTAAAAGTCTTAATGATATTTTAATCAAAGATGACGAGTGGGAGCAAGAGGAAGAAGATTGGAAATATCATGACTCTAATGTCGAAAGCGGGTTTGCTACAGGGGTTACCTTTCAGGAACTGAGTACTGCGGGTCAGTTGCTTCAGGAGGATCTGCTGGAGCCTGATCTAAAGCAACAAGCAGCAGAGATTATCCAAAAAGTTCAGGGAACCGAGCTTTTCGATCTTTTAGAGGATTCCTTGGGAGATGCTTCAAAGCGTATTGCCAATTTGCTAAATCAAAGTATTCTGAATACTGATGAAAGCACCGCTTCCAAAGAGGGTGTTGAAGGTTTCGATATTGGGGAATTTGTTTAAACGAATTCCCCTTTTATAATTTAACTACAAGAAATACCAATTCGGATACACCTGATCTGATGAGAACGATGAATTTTGTACTAGAAAATTAAATCAATTAAAAAAAAGAATTATGCAAAAAAGAAAATTGGGAAATAACGGATTAGAAGTTTCGGCATTGGGCTTTGGATGTATGGGTTTAAACTTTTTAGATGGTGTGGGTCTTGATAAAAAAGATGCCACAGCACTATTGCATCATGCCGTTGAAAGAGGGGTTACATTTTTTGACACCGCAGAAGCCTATGGGCCTTACACTAACGAAGAATTAGTCGGTGAAGGATTACAGCCCTATAGGAAAGATATTGTAATCGCTACAAAGTTTGGGTGTAAGGATGCCAGCCCGGCAGCAGGTCTGGACAGCAGACCCGAAACGATCAGGTCTGTAACAGAGGCTTCTCTTAGACGACTGAAGACAGATTATATTGATCTGCTGTACCAGCACAGGGTTGACCCAAATGTTCCGATAGAAGATGTTGCCGGAACGGTAAAAGACCTTATAGCGGAGGGTAAAGTAAAATATTTCGGTTTATCGGAAGCAAGTGTTAAAACTATTCGAAAAGCACATGCCATTCAACCTGTATCGGCATTGCAAAGCGAATACTCTTTATTTTGGCGTGAACCGGAGCATGCGATCATACCCACTTTAGAAGAATTAGGCATTGGTTTCGTTCCGTTCAGTCCTTTGGGAAAAGGTTTTCTTACAGGCGCCATCAATACTAAATTAGAAGCTGTTGACCGTCGAAATGTCCTTCCGCGTTTCACTGAAGAAAACATCAAGGCCAATCTGGTTTTGGTCGATGCACTTACTGAAATCGCCCAACAAAAAAATGTGACCACAGGACAGTTGGCATTGGCCTGGCTTCTGGCACAAAAACCATGGATCACACCGATCCCGGGAACCACGAAATTACCTCGTCTGGAAGAAAATATTGCCAGTACAAATGTCATATTGACCGCTGAAGACCTTGCCAAAATTGATTCTATAACCAGTAGTATTACACTTGTTGGCGACCGGTATCCTGAATTTTTAGAAAAGCAAATTGACAAATAAGAAATACAGAAATGGAAAACATTAAAGGAAAGGTAGTTGCCATTACGGGGGCAAGCAGCGGTATGGGTAAATCCATTGCTATGGAATTAGCAAAGAACGGGGCAAAGGTTGTCTTAGGGGCCAGACGTACAGAACAACTGCGACAACTTGTAGAAGACATAGAAAGTGATGGAGGGGAAGCCGCGTTTATTACAATTGATGTGAAGAACAAAGCCGATCTTGATCGCCTGGTGCATAAAGCTATGGAACAATATGGGAAATTGGATGTAATGGTCAACAACGCCGGTATCAGTCAGTTAAGCCGCATTGACGATCTGGATATTGAAGGTTGGCAAGAAATGATCGATATCAATCTCAAAGGCGTATTATATGGAATGGCCGCAGCAATTCCTGTTTTTAAGCAACAGCAGGAGGGACATATCGTTAATATTATTTCTACGGCAGGGTTAAAAATTACCCCCATGATGGGCGTTTATGCCGGAACAAAAAATGCGATACGCACCATTGCGGAAGCTTTTCGCCAGGAATCGGACGGAAAAGTACGTATTACGGGAATATCGCCGGGATTTGTAAAAACAGATTTTGCTGGAAGTATTAAAAATGAACAAATGAGAACAATTATTCAAAAAGAAATGGATCACATGGCATTAAATCCTATAGCCATAGCAAATGCGGTAATATATGCACTTAGCCAGCCCGGTGATGTTGAAGTTGGCGACATTGTGATTCGTCCGTCAAAACAAAATTGATTACATTCGTAAAAGAAATGCAAACACCATCTGACATACGGCACATTGACAGTATATCCCAATTGATGCGTCTATTGGAGCTTCCGGCACCGTTGCATCCAATGATTGCATTGGTTGATTACCGGAACGTACCCATGGAAACATTTCCCAGGGGACAGAGAATAAGCCTTGATTTTTACAAAATCTCCTTTAAAACAACATTCACGGGACAAATAAAATACGGCCAGGGATATTATGATTTTGAAGAAGGCGGAATGGCATTTTTAAAGCCTAAACAGATCGTTTTCCCTCCCGAGGAAATAGAAAGCTATGAGGGGATTGCGCTGTATTTTCATCCGGACTTTATCCGAAATCATTCCTTAGGAAAATCAATACAACAATATGGCTTTTTTTCTTATGACGTTTCAGAAGCCTTATTTTTGTCGGCTAAGGAAAAAGAAATTATAGCGGGTTTATTTGCTTCAATAGCCACTGAACTTGAAAATAATATTGACAGTTTCAGCCAGGATGTTCTGGTGTCGCAATTGGAATTGTTATTGAATTACAGCAATCGCTTTTACAGCAGACAGTTTATTACACGAAAAGCAGTCAATAATGATATCATTTCTTCTTTGGACCAACTCTTAAACCGCTATTTTGAAGATGGGGACAGTCTTAAAAAAGGGTTGCCATCGGTGAAATACATCAGTACAGAATTAAAGCTGTCGCAGCGTTATCTGAGCGATATGATGCGTTCATTCACAGGCCTGAATACGCAACAGTATATACAGAATGCCATTATAGAAAAGGCGAAAGAAAAATTAACGACCACAAATCTGTCGGTATCGGAAATTGCTTATGAATTAGGCTTTGAACACTCTCAATCATTCAGTAAACTGTTCAAAGCAAAAACCAGTGTTTCACCTGTGGAGTTCAGACAGTCATTTAATTAAAAGGAAGATAATTCAGGACTCCAGATAAAAGTCAAGCTGTCCCTGATTTTCCGGTTTAAACCTGTCAATTCACAGTTCAAAGGTGACCAAATATTGCAAGCCTCTATAAAAGAAGACAAGGTCAAGAAAAATCAGAATGACAACCTGTACTTTTTACTCTTCGCTGATACATAAAGAAATACTATCCAGGTTCAAGGATAGTATTTTTTATATGTCCGATCAGAACTTTTTGGAGATCGCTTTCATTAAACGTTTCCGTTGGTCCAAAAAGTCGAATTCTTAGCTGTCTTTCAACGTAATGGCGTTAAGGCTTTTTAGATTTTCTGTATTATTCATAGAACTGCTTCATTCTCCAAAGATTCTTGTGCGAAATCCTTTTCAGGTTCATTGGCCTGGATATGGAGACGCATTCTATGGATTCCCATTCAGTCGATCAGTTCCTGACTGACTTTTCTAATCGCATGATTACGGACATGTTTCATAAGCTCAATACGATCTGTGAAACTTTCGTCCTCTTTGAAACTCTTTATGAATTACAATTCATTATAAGAATTCCCAGAAGAACAAAGACCCATTAATTGACAAACAATTCCTCTCACTGCCATCAATCATAAATTGCTCCGGATCACTTACACCTTTGTCTCCAGATCTGCAAAGTGCAGGTTACATCATCAAAAATCTTCATTATGAAAAGACAAAGAGAAAAACTTTTGCTGCTCGGACTAAGCTTAGCATCAGGTACAGGTGGCTTTGCTCAGGGCAACGGCACCGCCGGCATCAATGAGGCCACCCAAATGGTCACATCGTATTTTGAGCCGGCTACACAACTTATCTATGCCATCGGAGCGGTTGTCGGGCTCATCGGAGGAGTCAAGGTGTACAATAAATTCAGCAGTGGTGATCCGGATACCAGTAAAACCGCAGCGAGCTGGTTTGGTGCCTGTATATTCCTGATTGTGGCCGCGACCATTTTACGTTCATTTTTCCTTTAAAAGATGATCATGAAGAACTACCACATCAACAAAGGAATAGGCAGGACGGTAGAGTTTAAGGGACTTAAAGCACAGTACCTCTTCATCTTTGCCGGCGGACTCTTAGCAATACTCGTATCAGTAATGATCCTATACATGGCTGGGGTAAATGCCTATCTATGTTTAATTCTCGGCGGTGCCAGCAGCGGACTGCTCATCTGGCAGACCTTCAGACTGAATGGCAAATACGGAGAGCATGGTATAATGAAAACGGTCGCTCGTAGAAAGCATCCTGATTACATCATCTGCCGCAAGTGCATCTACCGCTATCTGAAAATCAACCGAAAAAGAGCAGACGTATGAGAAATTCTTCCAAAGTCGCAACACTGGAAAGTAAATTTCCATTGCTTGCGATTGAAAATGACTGTATTATTTCAAAGGATGCCGATATTACCGTTTGCTTTACAGTAAGACTTCCTGAGCTGTTTACCGTAGCTTCTGCTGAGTATGAAGCGATGCATTCAGCCTGGTTCAAAGCGATTAAAACTTTACCGGATTTCACCGTGGTTCATAAGCAGGACTGGTTTATCCAAGAAAACTATACTCCTGATCTGATGGTAGAAGACCAGAGTTTTTTGTCAAGATCATTTGAACGGCATTTCAATGAGAGATCTTTTTTAAATCATTACTGTTATCTGTTCATCACAAAAACCAGCAAAGAAAAAATGCGGATGCAGAGTAACTTTTCATCGTTATGCAAAGGCAGGCTGGTTCCGAAAGAGATCAGGGATAAAGAGGTTGTTAACCGTTTTCTCGAAGCGGTCGATCAGCTGGAGAGGATCATCAATGACAGCGGTTACATCCATCTGGAAAGAATGTCAGAAGATGAAATCTCTGGAACCCTGGAAAAATCAGGAATCCTGGAACAGTATCTCACCTTATCCCGTGACGTTAAACCTGCGCTGCAGGACATCAGGTTAGGTTCGGAAGAAATGCGGATCGGAAATAACAGGATCTGCATGCATACTTTGTCAGATACTGAAGATCTACCGGCTACCATATCCTCACACAGCCGCTATGAAAAACTGAGCACCGACCGCAGTGACTGTCTGCTGTCATTCGCTTCACCCGTAGGGCTTCTCTTAAACTGCAATCATATCTACAACCAGTATCTGTTCATTGACAGCAGTGATGAGAATCTTCGGCAGTTTGAAAAATCGGCTAGGAATATGCACTCACTGGCAAGATACAGCCGAGCCAACCAGATCAACAAAGAATGGATCGAAAAATACCTGAACGAGGCCCATTCTTACGGTTTGCAATCGATACGTGCCCATTTCAATGTGATGTCCTGGTCTGATGATCCCGCCAAACTCAAGCAGCTGAAAAATGATACGGGGAGTGCCCTTGCGCTGATGGAATGCAAGCCCCGGCATAACACCACGGATACGGCCACCCTCTATTGGGCAGGAATTCCTGGAAATGCAGGCGATTTTCCCAGTGAAGAAAGTTTCTACACATTTATAGAACCGGCATTGTGTTTTTTCACCGAAGAAACGAATTATCTGGATTCGCTTTCACCATTTGGAATCAAGATGGCTGACCGTCTGACCGGAAAGCCGATTCATCTGGATATCTCTGATCTGCCGATGAAGCAGGGGATCATTACCAATAGAAATAAGTTCATCCTTGGACCTTCAGGCAGTGGCAAGTCGTTCTTCACCAATCACATGGTAAGACAGTATTACGAGCAGGGTGCGCACGTACTTCTCGTTGATACAGGAAATTCCTATCAGGGATTATGTGAACTGATCAAAGGAAAAACCAAAGGAGAGGATGGCGTTTATTTTACGTACACTGAAGACAATCCCATTGCTTTCAATCCATTTTATACGGATGACGGAATTTTTGACATTGAGAAGCGGGAAAGTATCAAAACCCTGATCTTGACTTTGTGGAAAAGAGATGATGAGCCGCCGACCCGTTCAGAGGAAGTAGCATTGTCCAATGCCGTCAGCGGCTATATTGAAATAATCAGGAGCAGTGATCAGTATCCCTCATTCAATGGATTCTATGAATATATCAAAGACGACTACCAGAAAGTTCTCGAACAAAAAAAGGTTAGGGAAAAAGACTTTGATATAGCCAACTTCCTCAATGTGCTGGAACCCTATTACAGAGGGGGTGAGTATGACTATCTGCTCAATTCAGAAAAGCAGCTGGACCTGTTATCCAAACGTTTCATTGTTTTTGAGATCGATGCCATTAAGGATCATAAAATCCTGTTCCCGATCGTGACGATCATTATTATGGAGGTATTCATCAATAAAATGCGTAGGCTCAAAGGAATCAGAAAACTGATTCTTATCGAGGAGGCATGGAAAGCGATTGCAAAGGAGGGAATGGCTGAATACATTAAATATCTGTTTAAGACCGTCAGGAAGTTCTTCGGAGAAGCTATTGTGGTGACCCAGGAAGTTGATGATATCATCCAATCTCGGGTTGTGAAGGAAAGCATCATTAACAATTCTGACTGTAAGATCCTTCTGGACCAGCGGAAATACATGAATAAGTTCGACGATATCCAGAGGATGCTGGGACTGACTGATAAAGAAAAAGCCCAGGTACTTTCAATCAACATGAACAATGACCCGAGAAGGATGTATAAAGAAGTCTGGATCGGGCTGGGCGGAACTCATTCAGCAGTATATGCAACGGAAGTTTCCACAAAAGAATATCTTGCCTATACTACCGAAGAAACGGAAAAAATGGAAGTGATGAATCTTGCATCGGAGCTTGACGGCAATATAGAACAGGCCATCAAGAGGATTTCTCTCAAGAGAATCAAATCAATCAAGGACCAATAAATCAATTATTTAAAATTTTACAACAATGAAAAAGTTAATCATCAAAACCTTTATGGTAGCATTCTTCGCTACCGTCACCTTCACAAAAGCACAATTCGTCGTAACGGATCCCGCCAACCTGGCGTCCGGTATTTTGAACTCTGCCAACGAAATTGTTCAAACCTCATCAACCGTATCCAATGTTATCAAGAACTTCAATGAGGTCAAAAAGGTCTATGAGCAGGGTAAAGAATATTACGATAAGCTTAAGGCGGTCAACAACCTCGTGAAGGATGCAAGAAAGGTTCAGCAAACCGTACTTCTGGTAGGTGATGTTTCTGAGATGTATGTGAATAATTTCGGGAAGATGCTGAATGATCCGAATTTCAATGCACAGGAGCTGGCTGCCATTGCCAACGGCTATTCCGCCCTTCTGACGGAAAGTACTGAACTACTGAAAGAACTCAAGCAGATCATTACCGCCAATGGGCTGTCTCTGAATGATAAGGAAAGAATGGAAGTGATTGACCGGGTCCACAAAGAAGTGAAAGAATACCATAACCTGGTACGGTATTATACCAATAAGAATATTTCGGTCAGCTATCTGAGAGCGAAAAAGCAGAACAACACCCAAAGGGTGTTACATCTTTACGGAACCTCGAATCAAAAATACTGGTAAGATGGAACCGAATAACTTACATGAAGTATTGCGATCCGTTTATGAAGAGATGATGCCCATGTGCGCTGATATGGCGGCAGTCGCAAGAGGCGTTGCAGGATTAGGTGCATTGTTCTTTGTGGCGCTGAAAGTCTGGCAATCCTTAAGCCGTGCCGAACCGATCGATCTATTTCCCATGCTAAGACCTTTTGCCATTGGCATCTGTATTATGTTTTTCTCAACTGTGGTGTTGGGAGGGCTGAATGGAGTGATGAGTCCTATTGTTCAGGGCAGCCACGCCATGCTGGAGGGTCAGGTATTGGACATGAACGAGCTTCAGCAGAAAAAGGACCTGTTAGAGCGGGAGGCCATGCTTAGAAATCCCGAGATGGCGTATCTGATCTCCAATGAAGAATTTGACAAAAAGCTGGAAGAGCTCGGATGGTCACCTTCGGACCTGGTCACCATGTCAGGCATGTACATCGAAAGGGAAATGTTTGCTATCAAGAAAGATATCCGGGACGGCTTCCGTGAATTTTTAGAGATCCTGTTCCAGTCAGCAGCATTGGTCATTGATACCATCAGGACCTTTTTCCTGATCGTCCTTTCCATATTGGGACCCATTGCATTTGCGATTTCCGTCTGGGACGGTTTTCAGACCACTTTGACCCAATGGCTGACCAGGTACATCAGCGTTTATCTGTGGCTTCCGGTTGCCGATATTTTCAGTGCTATTCTGGCGAAAATACAGACGCTGATCCTGGAGCGCGACATTGAGATGCTGGCAGATCCGGACTTTATTCCCGATACTTCCAATACGGTATACATCATTTATATGGTGATTGGAATCATCGGTTACTTTACTGTGCCGACCGTAACCGGCTGGGTCATCCAGGCAGGAGGTGCCGGTAATTTCATACGCAATGTGAATCAAACCGCTACGAAATCGGGTAATATTGCGGGAGCCGCAGCGGGTTCAGCAACAGGAAATATTTCGGGGAGATTGTTAAAATAAATACAGGCTTATGGAATTTAAAACTTTAAGAAATATTGAGAATAGCTTCAGGCAGATCCGCCTGTTTACGTTTGTTTTCGCGCTGCTGTGTTTCGGAGTTGTGGGTTTGGTGGTAGTCAAATCCTATCAGTTTGCAGAAGAACAGCGCCAGAAGATTTATGTTTTGGATAACGGCAAATCCTTAATGGTGGCGTTATCGCAGGATATGTCCATCAACAGGCCTGTTGAAGCAAGGGAGCACGTGAGGCGATTTCACGAGTTGTTTTTCACGATAGCGCCCGATAAGAATGCTATTGAAAGCAATATCAAAAGGGCTTTCAATCTGGCTGACCAATCTGCATTCAACTACTATAAGGATCTTCAGGAAAAGGGTTATTATAACAGAATTATTTCCGGAAATATTCAGCAGAGGATCGAAGTGGACAGTATTGTTGCCAACTTTAACAGTTATCCTTATGATGTCAGAACTTACGCCAGGCAGTTCATTATCCGGTCGAGTAATCTCACCATCAGGAATTTAATTACAGACTGTTCATTGGTCAACTCTGTGCGGTCCGACAGCAATCCGCAGGGGTTTACAATTGAAAAATTCAACGTAGTGGAAAACAGGGATATTGAAACGGTTGAGCGCTAAAATGAAAGCAATGATAAAGCTAAGAGATCAAATCGAACATTACATTTTAAAGGCTGAAAACCTTTGGAAGGTTCTGTCAACCGAAAGGCAAAGATTATTGATAAAAGTTTTCTTCGGTGCTTATGTTTTGCTGACTGCTGTAGTCATTATCAATGGCTTTATTGGAAAAGGCAAAAGGAGTAATACCATAGCTGTTGACCATATTGACGGCATTTCCAAGAAATCCGCCAGCGAAGATTTCAAACATATTGATACATTAAACTCAATCTTAACAAAATAGTATATGAAAGATCCAGTAAAAATTAAAATTACCGAGAATAATTTATCCCATTATCCGACTGAAGCGGATGATCGTCCCAAAGCGAAATGGGAGCGACTGAAGAAACCGGTCATCTATTTTATGATGGCAGCAGTCTGTGCAGGATGCTTTTATCTGATATTTAAACCGAAGGCTAATCATGCTATTGTTGAAGAAGCGGGTTTTAATGCAGCCATTCCACAGGCAAAGGACGGAGCGTTGCAATCTGATAAGCAAAAGGCTTATGAGCAGCTGCTGCTGGAGCAAAGGAATGAAGAGAAAAGAAATGCGGTAACAACCTTATCGGACTATTGGAATGATCGGGGCATTACAGGCACCAGCAGCAGTCTATCTCTGTCCGCTGGTATGAATAGTCTTCAGCAATCCGATCAGAATGCGGTGAGCAGTTATCGTAATGCACAACAGACCTTGAGCTCGTTTTATGGCCGGGAAGATCAGGAGGTTAATCATCTGAGAAAAGAAATTTCAAGATTAAAGAATGAAGCGTTGCAAAATAATGCGGTTCCGGCAGGTCTGGGAATCAACGATCAGTTAGCATTGATGGAAAAGTCGTATCAAATGGCTGCAAAATATCTTCCAAATACCCCAAAACAGGAAGAATCAGCACCAAATGAAAAGAAAGAAAAATATGTTGACAAGAAGATCAAAATTATACCAGCAAAACCAGCACATTACAATGTTGTTACCACCTTATACAGAGGGGCCTCAGACAGTGCTTTGATGGCTGGTTTGCATCACAACAGGTTTTATGAGGTTCAAAATGAATCAAAGAGTTCAGCTCAATCGGACAAAGCAATAAAAGCTGTTGTTCATGAAACGAAGACATTGGTTAATGAAAGTACATTATCCATCAGACTATCTGAAGGTTTGGAGCTGGGGCAAACAGAAATTTCTCCTGGAAGCTTGCTGACTGCCGCAGGTAAATTTCAGGGTGGTAGGCTTCAGCTAAAAATATCCTCCATTCAGTATAACGGAAGTGTTTATCCGGTAGAAATCAACATCCATGATAATGATGGACAGCCGGGGTTATATGTTCCGTATTCACCGCAGCAAAATGCTGTCAGTGATATGTTGGCAAATATGAGTCAGACTTCCGGCACCAACATTATGATGACCCAGTCCGCAGGACAGCAGGTCGTCGCTGATTTGAGCAGGGGAGTAATCCAGGGATTGTCGGGCTATTTTCAAAAAAGAGTCCGCCAGCAAAAAGTAACGGTAAAAGCAGGGCATCAAGTCTTGCTTGTACCTAAAAATAATTAATAAAAAATAAAAATATGAATACCCAAAAGAGCCATTTTATTCTCATCATGCTTCTTCTGCTCTTTGTAAGCAGAATGTTTGGTCAGGATTCTTTGATCGCCCCTCTTTCATTGGAGAAGGCAAAGCTGGAGCCTTTCAGGATGCTGGTCACTTACAGTAAAACCAGCCATGTGATATTTCCGTCACCGATACGTTATGTTGACCTTGGAAGTGAATTGTTGATTGCCAGTAAGTCCGAGCCTATCGGGAATGTCCTCAGGATCAAAGCTGCAGTCCGCAATTTTGAAGAGGAAACTAATTTTTCGGTGATCACGGAAGACGGGCAGTTTTACAGTTTTGATGTTTTTTACAGCCCTTATCCTGCGGTACTAACCTATGATCTTTTAAAGAGGCAACGAGAAATTGAGAGGCAGTATTCAACGGATGTACTTTTTGAAGATCTCAAAGGCAGCTCATCCTCTCTTACAAAATTGATGATGGAAAACCTGTACAGGAATAGCCGCAAGACGATTAACCATATTGCATCAAAAAGCTATGGTATTCGGTTTTCCGTTCGGGCATTGCATGTGAATGACAATAAATTCTACTTTACCTTAGAAGTTGATAACAAAAGCAATATCGCATATGATATTGAAATGATCAAATTTAAAATAGTAGATAAAAAAAAATTAAAGAGGAAGGTTGTTCAGGAGAAGAGGTTGGAACCGATAAGGGTTTATACTCCATTAATAACTGTAACTCATCATTCTAATGCGAAAGGAGTTTATGTACTTGAACAATTTACCCTTCTAAAAGGTCAGGTTTTGGAAGTTGAGATTCTGGAAAGGAATGGGGGACGTCATCAAAAAGTTCAGCTAGGAAACAAGAAGCTGATCCATGCAAAACTGATCGGCAATTCTAGCTTTTAAGCCAGATAAGACATACGAAGATCAAGAGCAATCTTATATTTTTTTAATGCATATTACATTCTCTTGGGTTCTATAGAGTAACCTCTCTATTCACCCGTAAGCTTTTTGAGAAATGTACGGATGCTACATTTTTCAATGGGCTTACTTCCTACGATCTGCGAAAAAATAGTTTCAACCAACGGGAGAAATTATTTTTTCGCCAAATTTTAATAAGCGACAATTCATGATTGCCGCTTATTTTAGTAGCACTAATATCAATTTACAGATAGCCGTTATCAGCAAAGGACAAATAATCCGTAGAGGTTAAAATACAATGATCCAGTAATTTAATGTTTAAAAATTCTGACGCACATTTTAAATCCTCCGTAATTTTCAAGTCCTGTGTTGAAGGATTTAGATTTCCAGATGGGTGATTATGTGCTAAGATTACGGCAGATGCATTACACAACAATGCTGCCTGCATAATAATCCTAATATCGACTATTGTTGAAGAAATACCTGATTCAGATATTTTCTTTATACCTAAGACTTTGTTAGCCTGATTTAAATACAATGCGAAACATGATTCTCTGTAATCTATTTCCTCGACATCGAAGTATTGGCGGAATACATCAACGGCATCATGCGAATCGCTTATTAATCGCTCAGAGTTGCCTTTTCGTGAATAACTTAATTTTATTTCATTAACAATATTAAAATTCATGGGATCGCTCTTGTACGGCAGAGACTTAAATTTCCCGTACATATTATATTTTGATTTGTTTTCAATCTCTTCTTTGTACTTTTTAAAGCTTTTCTAGGCTTTGCTTACTGTTTTTCAAAACAAAAACCGGAAAAAAGAAAGCAGATATGAAGTGTTGACAAAGAGAAATTGACCAAAAGGAAACGGAATAATTGGAGGGTACCTTCAGGGAGGAAACCGTTTATGCCGTAGTCTTTTTGTAGGATAAGCGTATGGCTGGCAACAATACCTTAGCTGCCTTTTTACCGGTTTATTATGAAAAAGATTATTTGATTTGTAACACCTTAGCCTTATTTAATGTGCATTTCATCATTATAAATATTTCGATGTATGGTTCGTTTGAAATAATGCTGGATATGCCATGTACCGCCAACAACAGTCAAATCCGGTAACTTTCTTTTAATGCTGTTGATTAATCTTAAATCGCACAAAATGAATTACTGTAGAGTTCAGACATAATTTTAAAATTTGTACATATGAGTCAATTGCCATCGAATCTATTTTGTTCAATAAAGCAATTAATCGAAAATTCGAAAAAAAGTATTGTCCGAAATATCAATACCACCATGTTACTGACTTATTTTCAAATAGGTAAGGTAATCGTGGAGAATGAGCAGGATGGAAGAGACAGGGCGGAATATGCTAAAGAGACATTGAAAAATCTTAGTCACCAATTGACGAGAGAATTCGGCAGGGGATACTCAGTAGATAGTTTACAATGGATGAGAAAGTTTTATTTAATGTATCAAAATAGAATTGCTGAAAAATACGAAACAGTGTTTCGTAATTCTGCTAAAGGTTCAAATTATGAATCAACGTCTCGTAATTCTTTTTTTTCATTATCATGGTCTCATTATATTCAATTAATGAAGATCGAAAATCCGGACGAAAGAAATTTTTATGAAATCGAGGCAAGCCAGAATAACTGGAGTGTCAGAGAACTTATAAGGCAATTTAATTCAGCAATATATGAACGGCTGGCATTGACCAGGGATGTAAAGGGAGTAAAAGAGTTAGCTCAGAAAGGGCAGATCATAGAAAAGTCTACTGATGTTTTAAAAAGTCACTATGTTTTGGAATTCTTAGATTTAAAAGAGGATAATCACTACTCTGAAAGTGATCTGGAAACTGAGATTATCAATAAATTAGAGCATTTTATGCTTGAATTAGGAAAAGGTTTTCTCTTTGAAGGGCGTCAGCGCAGATTTACCTTTGAAGGCGACAGTTTCTTTGTGGATCTGGTATTTTATAATCGTCTTTTAAGGTGTTTTGTTCTGCTTGACTTAAAAATAGGAAAATTATCCCATCAGGATATCGGGCAAATGCAGATGTATGTCAATTATTATGATAGAAAAGTGAAGCTGGCAGAAGAAAATCCAACAATTGGAATCATTCTTTGTAAAGAAGAAAACAAAACAGTTATTGAATTCACTCTTCCGGAAAACAACAATACCATTTTTGCAAAAGAGTATAAAGCAATTCTTCCGACCAAGGAAGAACTTAAGAAACAGGTCAGATAAAGATTCTTCATAATTCCTGCTTAGGACCTCTCAAACAGCCCATGCCCGGAAAAATAAATTAACATTTGACTATATCGCATGGAACTTAGACAGTCCTGTGTAAATCAAATATATCATTTGCTTTAACAATAAACTTATCTTTATCTAAAAAAAAGTTTGATTTCATAGCCTTGACTTTTCGCCCGATCGTAGAATTTTATGGCACCTTTTGCACCACCTTGGAGAGGTGTAAAATTTTTTGACATTATTTAGCACAATACAGATTGCAATTTTAGACACGGTTAATAATAGTTTTTAGCTTTAAATAATAAAATTAACAAATAATTGATATTGAAATAACTATTAAATAGATTGCAGGATTTCATGAAAATATCTTCAGCCTTTTTTGGATTTTATATACATGATTTTTTAAAAAATAATATATATCAAAGATTCTATTTTAATAATAATTGACTGTTGAAAGTTCTGCAAGTCTATTTAGATCTTCTACAAAAGTGTTCGAAAATTGCACCTCCGGGGTCACAAGACTGACATTAGAAACTTTCGAAGTTTCATGTCGGTCTTTTTTTTTGCTTAAAGCATTGTTTGTCAATAAAATAAACTCAGCTATAGAATTCAATCTAGGTGTTCGAAAACCTATTCCGTCAAAAACCAGTTTTTCAGGATACATCGAACACGTTATTGCGCGCTTTCCCGCTGTATCAGCCTTTGAATAGAGTTTTGATAGATTGCAGATAGTATTTAGGGCGTCATCCAATTTTTTAGAAATGTCTGTTTCTTTTCCCTCAGTATTCATAAGTCTCAATTTATTTTCAAGAATTTCAGTTTCTTTCTGACACTGCACTTTAACCTGACGGTAGTCATCATCATCGAGCTTATCCATGAGATAAAGATCTCTTGCTTTCGAAAGTTTTAGACCTATATCGTCAATTTCTTGGGCAACCTTTTTACGGGCATCTGTAATACCGCCTGTAAGACTTTTGTAGTTGTCCTTCAAAAGTGTTTTGAGTATGTTTTTAATATTCTCTGAGAATTCATATTTTCCTAGTTCTATTTCAAACAGTTTGTTAATCTTTTCTGAATGATGTCTAAAGCCGCATTTTGAATTACAGTGATAGTAATGATACCAGTTTTTCTTACCCTTTGACCTGCTGGCGGTGAGAATGTGTCCGCATCGCGGACATAAAAGTAAACCACGAAGGGGATACATTTCTGTATTCACAACCTTTGCTTCAGGCAGCTCGCGGTATGCCCTACCATCCATTATACGCTGGACTTTTAAGAATAGTGCATCAGAGATAAGTGCTTCGTGTTTGCCCTTCACGCAGGATGCTTCTTCATGTTTATGCTGAGAGAGATAAATCTTCCCGCAATAGGTAGGATTTCGCATAGCATTTATAAAACCATTTCTGCTGATATTCTTACCTTCACGTTCATTCATTTTTCGCCTTACATGTTCAGCGGGAATATGGCCTTTTGCCACTTCCTGGAAGGCCCATATGATATTGGACGCCTCAGGCTGTTTGACCGCAACATATTTCTTCCCATCTTCAGTAGTTCGGTTGATGTAGCCATAAGGTGCGGTATCCATCAACCTACCTTCTTTTTTTGCTCTTCGCATTCCATAAAATACGTTCAATGCCCGTCTATCATTTTCGACTTCGGGAGTCGCGAGATAAATGGCTAGTAGAAGTTTATTTTCAGGAATGGACATATCTAATGGTTGCTCTATTGCTTGAGGAATAACTCCCGCCTTTTCGAGCTGGTTAA
>NZ_CAJYMO010000145.1 GCF_913776365.1 uncultured Chryseobacterium sp.
GAAAGAAACCACAAGACCCAGATCCGGATTGCTGAAACGGAGAAGTACCCGCACGTTACTTTCTTCTTTTCCGGCGGAAGGGAAGAGCAGTTTGCAGGCGAAAAAAGGCTGTTGTGCCCGAGCCCGAAAGACGTGCCTACCTATGACCTGAAACCGGAAATGTCTGCCTACGACATTACCAATGCCATTGTACCGGAACTGGAAGCGGAAACTGCGGATTTCATCTGCCTTAACTTTGCCAATACCGACATGGTGGGCCATACCGGGGTGTTCGAGGCTGCCGTAAAGGCTGCCGAAACGGTTGATCAATGCATTCAGAAGGTAGCAACCACCGCTTACGAACACGGGTATGCCGTTTTCATCCTTGCCGACCACGGCAACTCCGATGTCATGAAGAACCCGGACGGAAGCCCGAATACGCAGCATTCCACCAACCTGGTTCCTTTCATCGTCATGGATAAAGACCGCACCTGGGAACTGAAGCCGGGAAAACTTGGCGACGTTGCCCCTACGATCCTGACCGCGATGGGAGTGGAGATCCCGGAAGTGATGACGGGGGATGTCCTCATCAGCTAATATTTTTACCTATGTGAAAAAAAATGCCGTTATATAAATCATAACGGCATTTATGATTAATATCAGAAAGAATTAACATAATATTATGTTTCAAATAATAATAAAAACGATAACTTTGTAGTTTAATTCTAAATTGTAATAATGTATCAACAGCTTGTAAGGAAAGAAGTAATGGGGATTCTGGAAAAGGAAGTCGGTTCTTTTCTGGATAAATTCTTAACGCCGATTGAAAAAATATGGCAGCCCTCTGACTATCTTCCGGATCCGTCCAGCCCGGATTTCAAGTATGATTTAGAAGAAATCCAGACTTTTGCAAGGGAAATGCCGTATGACTTGTTCGTTACCCTGATCGGCGACTGTATCACAGAGGAGGCACTGCCTTCCTACGAATCCTGGCTGATGGGAGTAGACGGGATCGACCAGGAAAAAACGGAAATTGGATGGGCCAACTGGATCAGGGCCTGGACCGGCGAAGAAAACAGGCACGGCGACCTGTTGGGCAAATACCTTTACCTTTGCGGAAGGGTAAATATGCGGCAGATGGAAATTACCACCCAGTACCTGATCAACGACGGTTTCGACCTGGGTACCAGCATGGACCCTTACCGGAACTTTGTCTACACCAGCTTTCAGGAAACCGCCACCAATATTTCCCACAGAAGGGTAGGCACCCTGGCAAAACAGTCCGGAAATACCAAGCTTGCCAAAATGTGCGCGGTTATTGCGGCCGATGAAGCAAGACATGCCAAAGCCTACAAGCATTTCGTAACAAAAATCCTGGAGATCGACCCTTCCGAAATGATTCTGGCGTTTGAAGATATGATGCGGAAGAAAATCGTGATGCCCGCCCATATGATGCGGCAGTCCGGACAGAAAGCCGGAGAACTGTGGGGCCATTTCTCAGACGCAGCACAGCGTTGTATGGTGTATACCGGACAGGACTATATCAACATCATGAAAGACCTTCTGGACGACTGGAAAATAGAGCACATCAAAGGATTGAACGAAAAGGCTGAAAAGGCCCAGGAATACCTGATGAAACTTCCGGCAAGGCTCCAGAAGATCACAGACCGGATTTCTACGCCGGATCTGCAGTTCCAGTTCAACTGGGTAAAGGAATAATCGCAATGACGAAACGATAAAAGTAAGAGTGCCGATATTTACGGCACTCTTTTTATTTGTATCTTTGCCTACTCAAAATATATTCTGATGAATAACAAAAAAATTGCAGTGGATTTTGACGGAACGATTGTGGATGATGCCTATCCGTCCATTGGCAAACCGAAGATTTTCGCTTTTGAAACCCTGAGAAGGCTTCAGGCCGAAGGGTACCGGCTGATCCTCTGGACCTACCGTCATGGTAAAACCCTGGATGAAGCAGTGGAATTCTGTAAAAAGAACGGAATCGAGTTTTATGCGGTTAACTCAAGCTTTGAAGGCGAGGTTTTCGATTCGGGAACACAATCCCGTAAACTGGATGCCGACTGGTTCATCGATGACAGGAACCTGGGCGGGTTTCCCGGTTGGGGAGAAATCTACAACATCATCCAGGACAGGATCGAATTCCGTGTGGAAGGAAAAGAAGTCCTGGCCTACTCCAAACTCAAGAAAGAAAAGAAGAAAGGATTATTCTGGTAAGAAAATGTAACAATATACCCATGTAACAGTATACCGGTGGTTCAATTCTACATCATCAGACTGCTACATTGTTAAATTGTTACATTGCTACATTATTGTATCATCAGATTGATAAATTGTTACACTATTTTATGATTCAGTTAAAAACGATAGAGGAGCTTCGCCTGATGAAGCAGAGTGCGCAGTTGGTTTCGAGAACGCTGGGAATGCTGGCAAAAGAAATCAAACCGGGCATCACCACGCTGTATTTGGATAAATTGGCACACGACTTTATAAAAGATCATGGTGCAGAACCTGCCTTCTTAGGATACGGCGGCTTCCCTTATTCGCTTTGTATCTCACCGAATGAGCAGGTGGTGCATGGCTTTCCCAATAAAGAAGAAATTAAAGAAGGCGATGTGCTTTCCGTAGACTGCGGAGCCGTGCTGAACGGATTTGTAGGCGACCATGCGTACACCTTCGAAATCGGTGAAGTAAAGCCGGAAACCAGGAAGCTGCTTGCCGTAGCTAAAGAATCCCTTTATAAAGGAATTGCACAGTGCGTCAGAGGAAAACGCATCGGCGACATTTCTCATGCTATCCAGAGCCACTGTGAAAAAGAAGGCTACGGTGTGGTAAAGGAGCTGGTAGGCCATGGCGTGGGCCGGCAGATGCATGAAGATCCGCAGGTGCCTAACTACGGAAGACAGGGAAGCGGCAAAGTCATCAAAGACGGCCTGACCATCGCTATCGAACCGATGATCAACCTCGGAACCGAAAAAGTGAAATTCCATAACGACGGCTGGACGGTAACCACGCTCGACAACCAGCCTTCTGCCCACTTCGAGCATGATGTGGCCGTAATCAACGGGAAACCGGTATTGCTTTCCACCTTTCAGTACATCTATGAGGCACTGGGCATTGTAACGGATGAAGAAAAAGCTTTCCAGCTGGATTTCTGATGAAAACGGTGGCCAAACTTTTGCTGAACAGCATCCCGCGTCCCTGGCTCATCAAGATGAGCATCTGGGCACGTCCGGTGATCTATCAGCTGTTCAAGGGAGATCAGTTCCATGATCCTATTGACGGGAAATCCTACCGGAAATTCCTGCCTTACGGATACGGGAAACAGAGGGAAAATGCCCTTTCGCCCGGAACCCTGAGCCTGGAAAGGCATCGCCAGATGTGGCTGTACCTTCAGAATGAAACCGACTTTTTCATTAAAAACCATAAAGTACTCCATATCGCTCCGGAACAGGAACTTTTAAGGAAATTCAAAAGGATGCGCAACCTCAATTACATTTCTGCCGACCTGTACTCGCCGATAGTGGACGTAAAGGCCGATATCCTCGATCTGCCGTTTGAAGATGAAAGCTTCGACATTATTTTCTGCAACCATGTCCTGGAGCATATTATAGATGATGCCAAAGCCATGAGCGAACTCTACCGCGTACTGCGGCCGGGAGGCTGGGGGATCCTGCAGGTACCGATGAAAAATGCCCTTGAACAGACTTATGAGGATTTCACCATCACGGATCCTAAAGAACGGCAGAAACATTTCGGCCAGTACGACCATGTCCGCTGGTACGGGATGGATTATTTCGACCGCCTGAAAAAGGCCGGATTTGAAACCGATGCCAACTATTACTCACAGAATTTTTCCGACGAGGAGATTAAAAAATACGGCCTGCGGAAAAACGAGATCCTGCCGCTGGTTTACAAAAAATAAACAACAACGTCTGATAAAGTAAAAGCCCGGATTTTCCGGGCTTTTACTTTATCATCAATGATAGCATTTGATCTTGGAAATCATAATGGGATCGCAGTCTACACTGGGATCCGGAAGATTTACTTTTTAATGAACGGCAGAGATTTATACCCTTCCACCGTCAGGATATAAGAGCCTGCCTGAAACACCTGTACATCAACTTTCACTTTACGGTCTGCCGTTTTGGTTTCATACACCAGTTTTCCGGAAGCATCGTGAATTCTCAGCATCAGGTTTTTCTCCACATTCTCAAGATGGAGAACATCCGTTACCGGATTGGGATAAGCGCTGAATTCTTTCTTCACGATTTCGTTTTCTGCTGTGCTGAGCTGCGACGTATTGTTATAATACATCTTGTTTCCGGAAGGGGAAGTGATGACTAATGTCTTGAGGTTACCGGATGTGGTAATCTGATAGGTAAAAACCGACCCATAGGATGCATTGACGAAATAGTCACAGTTTTTCTGGTCGTAATTTCTTACCGGAACAGCATTTCCCCCGTTATACCAGAGAAGGGTACATCCTGCGGTAGCGGTCATGATCATATTGTTGGTGCCCGGCATGATTCCGACCATGAAACCGGAAGTATTGTAATATTTGGAGCTGAAGGAATAACTGGTTCCGCCTGCCGCAGTAAATTTAGAAACCGGAACACCGCCGTCTATAAGAGGCGTATTGGTCGTCTGCCCGGTACTGGTCACCATCTTGGAAATATACCAGTTGTTTGATAAAAGATCTGAGGTTTGGGCGGATAACATTCCTCCTGCCAGTAAAAGAAATAAAGCTTTTTTCATGGTTATAATTTTTTTGTAAGGATAATTATTTTTTTCAATGGGAAGAAACCGCTTTCAGTCCTGCTACGGAACCGATCAGGGTCAGGATAAAGAAAATCCTCCAGAAGGTCACCGGCTCCCTGAAAAACAGAATTCCAACCAGGGCTGTTCCTACGGCTCCTATGCCTGTCCACACCGCATAAGCCGTACCGACAGGAAGTGTCTGGGTGGCTTTCATCAGCAGGAGCATGCTTGCCGTAAGCGAAATAAGGAAGCCTGCAAACCACAGGTACATTGCAGTTCCGGTGGTTTCCTTTACTTTTCCGAGGCATGAGGCAAAAGCTACCTCAAACAGGCCGGCTATAATTAAAATAATCCAGTTCATTGTTCAGTTATTATGGTGCACAAAGTTCAGGATTTAAAAGGAATTACCATTTTACAATTGTTAAAAAACACCGCTGTCCGGCAACGGATGAGGTCACCTCATTTCTGCACGGATCCTGCTCAGGCTTACCTGGGTAATCCCTAAATAGGAGGCGATATGGCCCAGCTGTACCCGCTGCAGCAGGTCCGGCTTCTCTTTCATCAGGTCATGGTACCGTTCAGCTGCGGTCTTGAACTGCCGGGAAATAATCAGTTCTTCGGTTTTCACCAGTTCCTTTTCTGCAAACTTCCTTCCCCAGTTGGCCATATGGATGTCTTTACGGAACAGCTCTTTCAGGACAGCGGTTTCCAGCCGGTACAGCAGCCCGTCTTCCAGCAGTTCGATATGCTCATAGCCCGGGCGTTCTTCCACATAGCTTTTCATGGAAACCACCGGGTCGCCTTCCTTCCCGAACCAGAAGGTAATATCGCGGTCTTCTGACGGGGCATAGGCCCGGGCAATCCCTTTTTTCATAAAGTAGATGTAAGGGACTACTTTTCCGGCTTCCATCAGGATCGTATTCCGGGGAAAGGCAATTTCGGTTACCAATGCCGTCAGCTGCCGTTTTGAAGTGCCGGGCAACGGATAAATCCGGTCGAGGATTTCATCAATCATCATCATCATCATTTATTTTAGCCAAAAATACTATTTTTCCGATAGCTGAATACGTCTTCCTTTAATTTTTGTTTCGGAATGGATGTAGCGGAGGAGCGCTCCGGAAGATGGGTATGGTGCCAGACATTTTGAATAAGAATTCCGTAAGGGTTCGTGTTGTAAGCCGGACTGGAACGGTATCTTATATATCTTTGGCAATGACCTTCTCTTCAGGGCCGGAACAGGATACTTTATATTTTGTCCTTTCCTGAACATATGGTAAACTCCTTGCATATCCCGTTGCCTTTTTCTCCATCAGGCCGAAACGCAGCGGGATGCTCTGTTATGCTGAGTAGATCATCATACTAGACCGGAACCGCTATTTTTGATACCGGAAACAGAAAGATCGGTATTTTCTGCCTTATGGCCTGAATCCCATACAGACCCGGCTGCCGGTTTCATGATATCCTGCCTACAGCCGTTGTGATGCTGAACTGATAAAAATTTTACTGTTATCCGGTTACAATCCTTTTTTACCTTCCAGCCAGTAGCCTTTAGCATAAATTTTACCTTTGTGATGATTCATCTTCAAGGCCTTCCGGAAATTCTGTATGGACCGGACGTTTCCGTTAAGTATGATACTGGCATCCCGCCATTCTGCATCAGTGCATACAGAAAG
>NZ_CAJYMO010000146.1 GCF_913776365.1 uncultured Chryseobacterium sp.
GCCTGCCCCTGTGCACTGGGACTGGCGACTCCCATGTCACTGATGGTAGGAATCGGTAAAGGGGCCAGGAACGGGATCCTGATCAGAAATGCGGAAGCCCTGGAACAGATGAATAAGGTAAATGTACTGATTACCGATAAAACCGGCACCTTAACCGAAGGGAAGCCTTCGGTAGAGCATATCGAATCTGAGGGTAACGATCCCGTTCTGTTGCTGAAAGCAGCGTATGCGTTGAATCAAAATTCGGAGCACCCGCTTTCCGGCGCGGTAATCAGGAAAGCAAAAGAAGAAAATATACGGCCGGAGCATGTGGAAGGCTTCGAAAATGTTTCGGGCCAGGGCATTACCGGCAGGATTAACGGGCTGAAGACGTATCTCGGGAACGAGAGCCTGTTGAAGTCGAACGGAATTTCGATCCCGGAAAGCCTGAAGCAGAAAGCAGATGCCGTCCAGTCAAAAGCACACACCGTATCGTATGTTGCCCAGGAAAATCAGGTCTTGGGATTCATCAGCTTTACGGATAAGATCAAGGAAAGCTCTAAAAAAGCCGTTCAGCAACTTATGAACGAAGGCATTGAAGTCATCATGATGACCGGTGATAACGAGCATACGGCAAAAGCGGTGGCGGAGGAACTGGGAATCCGGAATTTCAGAGCCCGCTGCCAGCCGGAAGACAAGCTGAATGAAGTCAAAAAGTTACAGGAGCAGGGCAAAATCGTAGCCATGACCGGCGATGGGATCAATGACTCCCCTGCCCTCGCCCAAGCCAACATCGGGATTGCCATGGGAACAGGAACCGATGTGGCCATGGAGAGCGCGGAAATCACCCTGCTGAAAGGCGATATTTCAGGCATCGCCAAAGCCAGGCTGCTGAGTGAAAAACTGGTGAAAAACATCCGGGAAAATCTGTTCTTTGCCTTTGTTTACAATGTGCTGGGCGTGCCGGTTGCGGCAGGATTATTGTATCCGTTTTTCGGGATCCTGCTTTCCCCGATGATTGCTGCTGCAGCCATGAGCTTCAGTTCACTTTCCGTTATTCTGAACTCGCTCCGGTTAAATGCTGCAGATTTGCATGTAGAAAAGTAATCAGAGGAATTATTGATTTTGCAGGACCCTCATGAGACAGGCTGGCAGTGCCATCTGAAATGAGGGTTTTGTATTTCAGAAAACGCCGGTTATCTGAATACGGAAAATGATGTACCCTATACACTTCTGAATTTATGAAAAAAGAAAATATTTTTATCGGATGCTCAGGTTTTTATAACAATGACTGGAAAGGATCATTATACCCGGAAGATGCCAAAAGCAAGGATTTCCTCATCCTGTATTCCCGTCAATTCAACACGGTGGAAATCAATTCTACCTTTTACAGGAAGCCTACCTTGAAAACCCTGATGAAATGGCATGAAGAAACACCGGAGGATTTTAGATTCTTTATCAAAATCCCCAAAACCGTTTCCCATGAAAAAAGGCTGCAGGGATGCCGGGAAGAGGTTGCGGAATTCTGCCTCCACCTCAGTTCCGGCCTGCAGGAAAAACTCGCCGGTTTCCTGTATCAGTTTCCGCCTTCTTTCAAAAATACACCGGAAAATATTCAGTTGATCCTCAAAACTATTGATCCGGCCTACTTCAATGTGATTGAGTTCCGTCACGCATCCTGGTGGCAGGAGGAAATTTTCAGGCTGCTCGGTGAACATCAGGTTGTATTTTCAGGCGTGAGTTTTCCAGGTAACCTTCCGGAAGACGTCATTTCAAATAACCCCGGAATGCTGTATTACCGGCTCCACGGAAAGCCGGTACTGTACAAGTCGGAATACAGCAGGGACTTTATTGAAAACCTGGCTGAAACCCTCAAAGCCCGGCAGCAGCAGGCAACGTATGTATTCTTCAATAACACCTGGGGAACCGCTGCGATCCATAATGCTTTGTACCTTAAGGAAGTATTGGGAAGCAACTAAGTTTTTCCTGCCTCAATGTAAAGCTTACCATTACCGATAGACAGTATTCAGCAAATCAATTGAGTCTCAAAAAAATGTAAAGTGAAAAGCGATCCAGGCAATTTCAACAATTTTCAAATGCAAAGCCTAATGTGCTGTTATGCTTAGTATAAATGAGTGGATCAGGATTTAAACAGAATGACTTTGATGAAACGACTACATTTCATTTGATCATCAATTCAATTTATTTAATGGTATGTATGACGAAAAAAATTTCCGGCATCCGGTTTGGCACCTGATCTCATTATAATGCTGACAGGATTTTATCCTATCCTGTAAAAAGTCGTCCCTTCGGGACTTTAAACAACATGAATACAGGTATCTTCACTTACTTATTTAAATTAGAAAAAAAGATGGCTTTGTCATATCAGGATTTAAGCAGAATGATAAACGATTTTTATCTCATCATGATGCTGATAGGATTTTATCCTATCCTGTAAAAATTCGTCCCTTTGGGACTTTAAACAACACAAATACAGGTATATTCAGTTACTTATTTAAATTAGAAAAAAAGATGGCTTGTCATATCAGAATTTAAACAGAATGATAAACGATTTTTATCTCATCATGATGCTGACAGGATTTTATCCTATCCTGTAAAAATTCGTCCCTTTGGGACTTTAAACAACACAAATACAGGTATCTTCACTTACTTATTTAAATTAGGAAAAAAAGATGGCTTTGTCATATCAGGATTTAAACAGAATGACTTTTCAGTAGAATGACGACATTTCATTTGATACTCGATTCAAATTATTTGATCGTATTGGCAACAACATCAACTTCCGGTATCCTGTTTCCCTTTCAATCCATTAATCCAAATTTTGTGTTGGGCTTATGCTGATCGGTGAATAATGATCAGGCGCTATGTCATTTGTACCCATACACATATACATTCCCCGTATATCAGGATTATGATGACAGTATAAAAATCTGCTCAATCCGCTCGATCCGCGAGTCAAGTCAGTATTCAGTCAAAAATCCGGACAGAAAAAATTCTGACGGTAAGGGAAACATGGCCAGGATAATCGGAATAAGGCATTGACAGGTATCCTGCCACGGTACAACAATTGCAGTCAGAATAAATAAGCCGGCCCGGTTCCGGCGCACAGGTTTTTCATCAGAATGAAAAATATAATACATACTCAAGTAATCAACACCAAAAACAGAAAATATGCAGTTTATTGATTTCACCACCGATCATCTCACTTACGATGAAACCAAAAAGAAGTATTATGTGGAAATTCCGAGCGACCAGCTGGGCGACGGAGGCATCAGGGTACAGCAGAAACAGGAAGACGGTTCTTTTGCCGGCCTGGAATGCGATATTGAAGAGGATTTTGATACCGTAACCATCACGATGAACGAACCCGCAGACTTCAGGGTACAGTTCTGATGCCGGTTCTTTCAGATGGCAGCGGAAGTTCAGGATGCAGTACAGCAAACCTGTTATTGCTTTCAGCCATCAGAGCATAGAAATAAAAGGCCTTACTGTCTCCGGATGCGTAAGGCTTTGCCATTTTATATCCGCGGGTAGAAAAACATTGTTTTTTGCCCTTAAATTTCAGAAATTTGCCATATGAGTATTCAGGAAAATTATCATGATATTAAAAAGCAGCTGCCGGAACACGTAGAACTGGTAGCCGTTTCAAAAACCCATCCGGTTTTAGCGATTCAGGATGTCTATGATCTGGGGCAAAGGGTCTTCGGAGAAAATAAGGTGCAGGAAGTAACGGAGAAACATCCGCTCCTGCCAAAAGATATCCGCTGGCACATCATCGGGCACCTGCAGACCAACAAGGTAAAATACATTGCCGGATTCATCGATACCATCCAGAGTGTGGATTCCGAGAAGCTGATCCGTGAGATCAGCAAGGAAGCATCCAAGCATGACCGGACCATTAAAATCCTGCTGCAGGTGAAAATAGCTGAAGAGGACAGCAAATCCGGACTGGAGCCTGACGGAGCCCGTGAGCTCTTCAGGAAATATGTGGATGGCGAATTCTCAAATGTTGAAATTACCGGACTGATGGGAATGGCCACCTTTACCGATGACAAGGAACAGGTAAAAGGGGAATTTGCCTGTCTCAAAAGCCTTTTCGATGAACTGAACGGAATCCGGACGCTGCAAACCCTGTCAATGGGAATGAGCGATGACTTTCCTGAGGCCATCGCCTGCGGAGCCAATTCCGTCCGTGTAGGGTCTGCCATTTTCGGCAACAGGAATTATCCC
>NZ_CAJYMO010000147.1 GCF_913776365.1 uncultured Chryseobacterium sp.
CTCATGGTATCCTGTACGGATTTCGGCTGTTCGAAAATTTCCTTCAGCATAAAATGTTCGTACCCTCCTTTCTCGATCTGTTCGAGGCTCATCTTAAGCTCCTGGATCTCCGGCTCGATCTTCGAGTTTTCGCTAATAGTCCTGATATCCACTCCGTTTTCGAGGGAAATGGTAGCCATGTGCCCTTCTTCCAGGTAAATGGCTTCTTTGGTAAATTCCACGAAAGGTGAGGCATCGGATGCAATAAAATACTCTTGATCGCCGATTCCGATGGCCAGTGGTGAACCTAGTCTTCCTACTACCAGTATGCCCGGTTCATCCTCATGCATCACGGTAATGGCATATGCTCCGTATACTTCATTCAGCGCATACCTTACGGCAGTCGGGAAATCCGTTTCCGGAGTAAGTTCCATAAAATACTGGATCAGGTTGACCAGCACTTCTGTATCGGTTTCGGATTTAAAAGTGTACCCTTTATCGGTAAGCATGGTCTTGATAGTATCATAATTTTCTATGATTCCGTTGTGTACCAGTGCTATTTTATTATTATTGGAAAGATGCGGATGGGAATTCCTGTCGCTCGGTACCCCGTGTGTTGCCCAGCGGGTATGCCCCATACCAATAGTAGCTGTTCCCTTCAGATTGTCTGATATAGCAACCAGGTCATCTACCTTTCCTTTGGTTTTCTCTACTTCAAGTTTGTTATCTGTACTTTCCAGCACGATTCCGGCACTGTCGTACCCTCTGTATTCCAGTCTTCTCAGGCCATTGATAACAATATCATAAGCATCCTGGAAGCCTGTATATCCAACAATTCCACACATAATTGATCAAGTGTTTTTTTTTAATTTTATTTTGTCCCGTAAGTAACCAGGAGCTGCGCCCGGTTATTATCCGTTGTATTTGTTGCATCGGCACCTACCAAAACGACTCTTTGAGTATCATACGATCTTGAAGTAATCTTAGGTCCTATCAAGTTCTTATTGACATCAGTCAGGAAAGCTCCTATATCGATTTTCAGGTATTTACCTGATGCTTCATTACCTTCCTGTTTTTCTACAAGTGTTTTCAGAGATTGTGTTACAACAAAATCATAATAGGGGCGGTCATTGGTTAAGTTAGATCTGATAAGTACAAATCCAGGTAAAGTAGCAAATGCGGAGAGATCTTCGGTAAAAGAAACATTGTAGTCATTGCTTGTTCTCTGTAAAAGCGTAAACGCTGCAGGTTTTGTATAGGAATTTTTCCAGGATGGGTCTATATACAATCTTACTTTAGCGCTGATGATCGCTGACTTATTATCCGTCTTCAGTTTTCTGAGATCCTGTATGGTCTGCAAAGGAAATTTCACACCAACGGAAGGTCCTCCCATCCCTTGTACAAACAGCTTTGTAACACTATTGCTCTCGCTGCCGATAGCTGCACTTTTAAGTGCACTATCATTTCTGTTATATTCATACTGACCGATATGGGTATTGGCAGAACCTAAATCAAAGGCATAAGTAGCAGGGGTTTTGGCTGTTCCGGTACCATTTTTATAATACATGATCAGCTGCATTGCATTCGGAGAAAACTTAAACAGGTAACCGTCATCTTCCGCAACGGAAATTCTCAGCCCTTTGATATGCCTGATGAAGTTGGAAGCGTCCTGAAGCTCAGGCTGTCCTTTTTTAGCAATAATTTTATTCTGAAAAAATGTTTTATCCAATGGTATCCTGATTCCCGGAATACTTGCGGTGGTAAATAATTCACTGCCGTCACTATCCTTCGTAATAAGTACCGAACTGATGCTTCCTTTGAATTCTTTTGAACCCAACAAAGTGGCATCATAGGCAAAGTTTTGATTAGATTGTACAGAATCAGAAGAGCCTTTTAAGAATGTAGTTACTTCATTAACATGAATATTCAATGTTTTCTTAGCTTTTCCGAATTTTGTTACCGGATATGTATTGACTACCTTTTTTGCATTTACTGTTTCATCGGCAGTCGTTTTGTAAGTATAATTATCATCTAATGTAGTAGTAGTCACCGAATCAGAAGCGAACGTCGGTTTTATAACCAATACTACGGAATCCACTACGGCATCAGTACCGAAATCAGGATTATAGGTGGATAATCTCAACTGGGTAAGATAAGATGCCCTTTGCATCCCGAACTGGCCTTCTTTAAAAGCGCCTAGTGGAGCAGCCTCAACTAATTTTGAAGCATCACTCCTTATCTGGTCATTGTTAAGAATATTAAAAGTTGTAATCTCAAAAGCCTTTTCAGTTCCCTGCGCCGCATCTCCCAAAAACAGCTGCTCTCCCAGGGCATCGGGATCGGGCTCACAGTTGTAAAGCATTGCGCCTCCTAAAACCACCAGCGAACATATGGCGATTGCCTTTTTAAGTATTTGAATCATTAAAAAAATGTTTTTAATAAAGTTGATTGATTGAATCCACATCAAGGTATTCTGATTTCGGAGTGGCGGTTTCATTAAAGGCTTTGTCCAGATCTTCATCCAGGAACTCATCCCCTTTCACCACCATATCCACGTAGTCCATGCTTTCCGTTACAAATGTTTTCACACTTGGATTATCTAACGCTTTCAGCCCTGAAATATTATCAAACTTCAGTTTTTCTCCGATATCGGAAGCCAGCGCTGCATCTTTTTCATTATATAATGAAAGTACGATTTTAGCATCTTTAAAATAAGTGTCAGATTCGTAATAGGTTTTGAGGTAGATCGGCACGAAGGATGACATCCATCCGTTCAGGTGGATTACATCGGGCACCCAGTTCAGTTTTTTAATCGTCTCGATTACCCCTCGTGCAAAGAAAATAGCCCTTTCATCGTTGTCATCAAATGGGTTGCCGCTATCATCTACGTAGTACTGCTTTCTTTTAAAATATTCCTCGTTATCGATAAAATAGACCTGAAGCCTTTCCCCCGGAAGTGATGCCACTTTTATAATAAGCGGCTGATCAAGATCATTGATGATGATGTTCATTCCGGAAAGACGGATCACCTCATGCAACTGGAATTTCCTTTCACTTATTTGTCCAAATCTTGGCATAAAAACTCTTACATCATTGCCCTCGTTGTGCATCTTAAGTGCCATTTTGTTTACCACTGCAGCCATATTGGTGTCTTCCTGGTATGGATACATCTCTGTAGTAATGTACAGTATTTTTTGATTCGGCATAAATTTTCTATCTAATTTTTGTAAAAACGCTTTAATGCGCAAAATTACGAAAAAACATCCAACATTAATTTAATTAACATTTTTTTACGAAAATTCACACGTGGGGATTGTGAATCTACTTTTTATCATGCCCTGATTATATGATATTTTTAGTATTTTTGAATTTCTATTACAATAAACGATGGAAGTTTTAAAAAGCAGGAAAATCCTTCAGGATTTCATTGAAAGACAGAAGGAAATGGGGAAAAAAATCGGTTTTGCCCCTACCATGGGAGCCCTTCATGACGGACACTTATCCCTTTACAGTGAAGCGAGGAAAGAAAATGACCTTATCGTATCCTCAATTTTTGTCAATCCCACCCAATTCAACAATCCGGAAGATCTGGAGAAATATCCGCGTGATATCAACCGTGATATTGCTATTCTCGAAAGATCCGGGCTTGTGGATGCCGTCTACATCCCCGAAGTTCATGACATATATCCTGAAAAAGCCGAAAGTACAAGGTATGATTTTGACGGTCTTGAAGATGAAATGGAAGGAAAATCCAGACCGGGACATTTCGACGGCGTGGGAACCGTAGTGGAAGAACTCTTCCGGCAGGTAAAGCCCGACAACGCCTATTTCGGAGAAAAAGACTTTCAGCAGCTGGCCATCATCCGGAAAATGACCCAAAAGAAAAACCTTCCGATCAATATCAAAGGGGTTCCTATCTACAGGGCAGAAAACGGGCTTGCGCTGAGCTCAAGGAACCAGCGTCTTGACAAGGACCGCAGGGAAGCATCAAAGATCATTTATGAAACCCTGATAAAAGTAAAAGAATGGTTCAGAGTAATAACAGTTCCTGAGATTAAAGAAAGAATACAGGATATTTTTGATCACCAACGCGGAATGCAGCTGGAATACTTCCTGATTGCTGATGAGAAGACCCTGAAAGAAACAGATTTCTTTTATAAAGACAGGAAGTTCAGAGCCTTTATCGTGGTAGTGGTAGATGGGGTAAGGCTGATCGACAATATGCATCTTGACTGATCTTAAACCATTGTCACCTGTCGTTTCAACATACATGCGTTACTTTTAAAGTGGCGCTTTTTTATTTCCTTCCCAAATGAGGCAAACAAAAAAACTTCAGGAAATCGGATTAGTGACAAGTTAAGGGGAAAATTTCAGATGCTATCGATGTCAGGAAACAGATTACATTCCATCCGCATATTTCCGGTCGCAGATATTTCGACGGGCTCAGCACAACACATTAAATTAAGCAAGTAAAGAGGATGCACATTACCATACATCTAATTCCTTTATAAAGAAAAGCGCTGCCTTCTATCATCCCATTTTCAGAAAAGCCTGTACAGAATAAAAAAACTGATTTTTCAATTCAGTTAACAACACTTTCTCTTAATCCCCAGCTTTACGGTTGATCCGGAAGGCGCTTGATGCCATAAAAAATCAAAGGCTTCCTGAGGGAAGCCTTTGAAACACCAAATCACAAAATATTAATATGAAAAAAATTTACTTTTCAGTAAAATTGTGACCCGGCTGGGATTCGAACCCAGGACCCATACATTAAAAGTGTATTGCTCTACCAGCTGAGCTACCGAGTCGGTCACTTTAGCATCAAGTTTCATTTAAGTAATGTCCCTTGTTTTAAGTGGTGCAAAGATATAGCTTTTTTTTATTTCTCAAAACTTTTTTGCAAATTTGTTTAAAAAAAATTCATGATAATTTCACTGGTCGGATACATGGGAAGTGGCAAATCTCACATTTCCAAAATTTTAAGCGACAAACTCAATTTTAAATTAATTGATCTGGATAAAGAGATTTTTTTGAGGAGCAAATTAACCATCCCGGAGATCTTCGAAAAAAAGGGGGAAATCTATTTCAGGAAGCTGGAAAGGGAGACACTGGAAGAAATTCTGGCCGGCGAAGAAAACGTGGTCCTGAGCTTGGGCGGGGGAACCCCTGTTTATTATAACAACATGGAAATTATAAACAATAGTTCCAAAAGCGTTTTTCTGAGGGCTTCTGTAGGTACCCTGGCAGAACGGCTTTCCAAGCAGAAAGAAAAAAGGCCGCTGATTGCCCGGATCCCTGAAGAAGAACTGCCGGAATTTATAGCCAAGCATCTTTTTGAAAGAAATGTTTTCTACGGGAAAGCGCAGTTTACAATAGGCACAGATCACCGTGAGCCGGAAGATATCGTTAATGAGATTATAGAAAAGCTCTATTTCTAGAGCTTTTCTTATACGTATTAACCTTCTTTTTCGTCCTGGTCCTGACCTGATTCACCGAAGAAGTCGTCCCAATCCGTGAAGTCAGATTCAACATCGTTCCCCACATAGTCGTCCATATCCCTCCGGTCTTTCTTGGTAGGCCTTCCCTCGCCCCTGTTCCGGTAATAATCCTGGGACATTTTGCGCATTTTCAGCAACTCGTACTGTTCTGTATCCGTAACATCCTTGATGTGAAGCGGAACCAGCTTTGCTCCCATCCTGCTTTTAGGGATCTGAAGTACCTTGATTTTGTAGTCGATCTGGTTTTTACGGATTTTAATAATATCCCCTTCCTTAACCTCCTTTGATGACTTCACTACAGACTCCCCGATGGCTACCCTGTTCTTTTTTATCTCTTCCGTAGCAATGCTTCTGGTCTTGTAAAAGCGAATACTCCATAAAAATTTATCTATTCTCATATTTTTTTATACTTTTGCCGTTATATTATCTGTAAAGTAATTAAACTTTTTTGAAATGAAAAAAATATTTTTATATATCCTTGCCGGATCGTTGTGTTTTTCCGCCTGTAAGAAGGATGAGGAGGAGGTTCAGACTTTTGTGGAGCCTGAAGATGTTGCCGTAAGAAACACCTATGACGACCAGGCTATTGAGAAATTCCTGAATGACAATTATCTGGATTCTCAGGGAAATATAAAAGCGTTCAGCCCTACCGATGCCTCGGATGACAATGAGAAAAAACTGTCTGAACTGAATCCGGTAAAGTTAATGCCTTCAGGAGTGGTCTATATCGTAAAAAGCGATGCCCAGCCTACTGACGGAGTAACTCTGGATACAAATTCAGCATCTGCAACTGCTACCCAGATCAGAACCATGATTAGGGCTAATTATTACCTGGCCACCAGTACCAACGGTACGGTTGCATTTAATCCAGCAGGAAGCCTGATCAATACCATCAATGGTACTGGTTCACCAATCACTGATCCTTTGTTTTATTATGTTAAACAATCAACTTTGGATGCAGCAGCTGCTGGTAGCGAAGCTAAAAAAAGAAGTTATTATGAAATCGAAGGATTCCAGGAGGGGCTGAAGTACTTCAAAGGGTTTGCCAATATGTCAGACGTGGACAAATACAATCTACAAGGGGTTATTATTGTTCCTTCCCGGGCGGCTTTTGCAAGGGATGCACATTATAACTACAACGGCTATTCTCTCAAGAATATCTCCTTTGTCTTTAATTTCCAGATCTATAAGGCAAATCAAAGGCCTTAAATTAGTTGATAAAAAAGTAAAAACGCTCCCAAACCGGAGCGTTTCTTATCTCTAAAACGTAGCTTTCTGTTTTACATTTCCTAAGATATCCGGAAAGTAGTGGTCCGAGAGATGATCAAACTCATCGCCGCGCATGAACATTGAGGCGTCCACTTCTTCATAAGAATTTCTTCCTGCAGCGGCAATCAGTTCATTGCAGGTGTGAAGGGTATTTTTGTGAAAATGATACACCCGTTCCGCCTTGTCGGTAACATCCAGGCCTTTGATCAGCATTTTATCCTGGGTAGCAACGCCTGTCGGGCATTTGTTATTGTTGCACCGCAGTGCCTGTATGCATCCTAAGGAAAACATAAATCCTCTTGCATTGTTGCACATATCCGCGCCCATGGCTACCGCTCTTAAGATATCCAGGCTGGTCAGTACTTTTCCGCTGGCTATGATCCTGAGTTTTTTCCTGACATTATAATAATCCAATGTCCGGTTGACAAAAATAAGGGCAGGTTCCAGAGGCATCCCCACCCCGTCCGAAAATTCCGGGGGAGCGGCTCCGGTTCCGCCTTCGGCACCGTCTACCGTGATAAAATCAGGATAAATTTTAAGGACATTCATCTGGATACAGATCTCTTCGAATTCTTTCGTATCCCCAATACAGAGCTTAAAACCTATGGGCTTGCCTCCTGAAAGATCCCTGAGCTGCTGCACGAACCTTAACAATCCTGCGGCATTGGAAAATGCAGAGTGCCCCGGTGGAGAGAGCACTGTGGTTCCCGGTTTTACGTGGCGTATTTTTGCGATCTCAGGCGTATTTTTCACACCGGGAAGCACGCCTCCATGGCCGGGCTTGGCTCCCTGGGAAAGTTTTATTTCAATCATCTTTACATTAGGAAGTATGGCATATTTTGCAAACAGTTCCGGATTGAAGTTTCCTTCATCATCCCTGCAGCCGAAGTATCCGGTACCGATCTGCCAGCAGAGATCACCTCCTTCCATATGGTAAGGCGAAATGCCCCCTTCTCCTGTATTGTGATAAAAATTTCCTTTTTTGGCTCCCCTGTTCAGGGAGATCTGTGCCCTGTCGCTCAATGCGCCGAAGCTCATGGCTGAAATATTAAGCAGTGAAGCATGGTAGGGCTGGCTGCATTGCTCTCCCCCAACCCAAACCCTCGGCAGTTCTCCGGAAGGGGATTTTGCATAGATGGAATGCTTGATGCCTTCATATTTCCTGTGATTCACTTCCAGCTGGGTACCAAAAGGTACGGTATCGCTGAGGTTTTTGGCCCTTCTGTAAACTGCGGCCCGCTGGTTCCGTGGAAAAGGCTTTCCATCGGTTTCCCTTTCTATAAAATACTGCTGCATTTCCGGCGAAATACTTTCAAAAAAATACCGGAAATAACCCAGGACAGGAAAGTTCCTGAGAATGGCATGCCTGGTCTGGGTTACGTTATAGACGCCAATGGCATAAATGATCGTGAGGAAAAAAGGCACCCACCAGTCTACTTTGGTCAGGTAAGCAACAGCCCACGAAACAGCCAGGATGACCGCTCCCCACAGCAAAAATTTGTTTCTCATAATCCTTGAATTTTTCAGATGTACACCAACTGCTGCAAATTGCCTACCACAGTGGGACTTCCGTGAAAATTCAGATCAGATACAGAAAGCTGTACCGATAACAATTCCTTAAAAGAGGCACATATATAAATTTGCCCGCGCTTAATAAAGCCGGTGCCGGATCAGTAACGGATAAATGGTAACGGAGCGAATTTAAATCTTCTCCAGGAAACTTTCAAAGGAATTTATCACTGACACACTGCCGTCAGCTTCTATTTTTTCAAGCTTTAAAAATTCAATCTGATTGACGGAAGCAGTATCGAACTCCTTCTGTACCCTGACGTAATTTTCAGTAAAGCCGAACATTTTCCCATCTTTATTCTCATGCTCCCAAAGTACAGGCAGCGTTTTACCCAGTTGGGTCTGGTAAAAGGCCATTTTTTTCTTTTCCGATAAGATCCTGAGCATCTTATTGCGCCTTTTTCTTTCCGGAACCGGAATAGCTCCTTCCATTCCGGCAGCTTCCGTATTTTCCCTTTCGGAATACGTAAAGACATGAAGATAGGTAATCGGTAACTCATTCAGGAAGTTATAGGTTTCCATAAATAATTCTTCCGTTTCCCCTGGGAAACCGACGATTACATCTACTCCGATGGCTGCATCCGGCATTACTTCGCGGATCTTGTACACCCTGTCCGTGTACAGTTTTGTCAGATAACGGCGTTTCATCTTCTTCAGCAGCTCATCGCTCCCCGACTGCAATGGAATGTGAAAATGCGGAACAAAACTTTTGCTGCGGGAAACCAGTTCAATGCTCTCATCTTTCAGCAGGTTCGGTTCTATGGATGAAATACGGATCCTTTCGATGCCTTCCACCTGGTCAAGCTCCGAAATCAGGTCCAGAAAGGTATGCTCATGCCTTTTGTTGCCGAACTCCCCCTTTCCATAATCACCGATATTTACCCCGGTGAGAACAATTTCCTTAATATCTCTGGCTGCAATTTCCGTTGCATTTTTCAGGACATTTTCAATGGTATCGGAGCGCGAAATTCCCCTGGCCAGGGGAATGGTACAGTAAGTACATTTATAGTCGCACCCATCCTGGACTTTCAGGAAGGCACGGGTACGGTCACCAATGGAATAACTTCCGATAAAGAAATCGGTTTCCTCAATTTCACAGGAATGGACAAGACCTTCGTTTTCAGATTTTTCCAGATCGTCAAGATAGCTCAGTATATTGAACTTTTCTTTGGCACCCAAGACCAAGTCAACACCGGTAATCCGGGAAATTTCCTCAGGTTTCAACTGGGCGTAGCAGCCTACGATTACTACCAGTCCTTCCGGATTGGCCTTCATTGCTCTTTTCACATGCAGCTTGCATTCACGGTCTGCGTTTTCCGTAACCGAACAGGTATTGATGACATAGACATCGGCTTTGTCATCAAAGCTTACCTTATCGTAGCCGGCGTCCGTCAGTTGACGGGCAATGGTGGAAGTTTCCGCAAAATTTAATTTGCAGCCAAGGGTATGAAATGCAGCAGTTCTGTGAAAGTGAGACATTTATTGATTCTGAATTTTGTGGGTGCAAAGATAGTGATTTAATATGATTTTCAAATTGATTCAGTCTATAGCTTATATTCATCCCCGGTTTTGGACTATCCTGATGATAGACGGGAGATCAACCGGAAGTTTCACTTTCCGGAAGTTCCATTCCCATACCGGCATTGAATTCAGCAGAACTGCCTTTGGCAATGGACAGCGTTTTCCATTCTCCCTGCTTTCTCATTCTTGCCAGGTAAACGATCTGACCGACATGGTAAGGATAATGCGCCAACTGTCTAAAAACGGCATCGATCACCGAATGCGCTTCATTTCTGATATAGATAGTAACGTACAGATTTTCTTCAGTAATCTGATCCAGTGCTGCGAAAAGACAATTCCAGCCTTTACTCCAGTATTCAAGTACCTCTTTTTTTGTTTTGAAAGTATTGATAAACTCTTCATCACGGTTCCTCCAGTCTTTCTCACCGTCTTCCGTTAAAAAATGGGTCCACCGAGACAGCATATTACCAGCTACATGCTTTACAATGACGGCTATGGAATTACTTTCCTCATTGAATTGCCAGAAGATATCTTCTTCCGAAAGCTGGGCAAAGGTTTGGTCGCCCAACATTTTATAATATTCAAAACGTTTGATAAATAAATCTTTCATAGTATCTATTTTTTCTTTGTCTGGTAGACTGTAATCCCCAGTTCCTCTATGGGAATAGTATTCCCTCTAAATACGATGTAACGGTCATTCACCAGCAAATCTTTTCCATAGGACCGGGTGTCTCCGGTGTAGGTATTTTCTGATATAATATAGTTGCTGCCTGAATAGATTGTGCTTTTTCCGTCCGTCAGATGATCGGTATCTTTGATTTTAGATAATGCTTTACAGTTAAGCCCTTCCGACAGCACAGGATTTCCTCTGAAATACAGTTTTTCTTTGTATACGAAATACTTAAAATTCACTATTTTCAGCTGCCGGAAATCAAGGTCCTCGTATGATCCTGAAGAACTGTTGAGGATCATCACCTGTTTGATTTTTACAGGTTTTCCGTCTGAAGGAAGCAGATAGGGCGTGCCGTTTGCCAGTACCATCCGGCTGTCCACACTGTTTTGGCTGATATCCGTATTTTTCACTTCCGCTTCATTCGCTACATAGATTTTTGCGGAATCCGAGACGGAATAGAAGCAATTCAAGCCCGAAATAATCCGCTGTATCCTCTTTCCTGAAGTAAAGAAAGAATCTGCATAATAAAAATGGTTCACAGGTTGGGAACGATACAAAGAATTTTCTCTTTCATAGAAATTTTTACCGTCTGTAATGACGGATCTGCTGCCGTCCCAGCTCAGATCGGTTTCCATGATCCGGCCCGGATCAAGCTGTAGTGTTTTACCAGGGATTTCTCCGGTAAAAACGCGGTTGCCGAAAACCAGATAATGTCCGGAAGCCCGTAACGGTTCATTGCTTTTTTTGGCTGCTATTTTCCGGAACCTGAAAGTTCCGGTAGCATCCTGCCGCTCAAAATAATATAAAGCCGTGTCATTGTAAAAAAAATAAAAAGCGAATCTGTTGTAGTGCTTTATATCAATGGGACTGTAAACTTTCTGTAAACTTCCTGAATATGCATCGTAGAAAAAAAGCTCATGTTTTGCATTCCTGTAAAAATACTCCTCCTGTTTCGAGTATTTTACCGGATCGACGGTTTTATCTTTTTTCAGGATCAGGAATTCAGATCCTTCCAGATCAAAAACCATCCCTTTGGGACTGATCAAAGTATCTTTATGATAATCACTATCCTTAACTGCAGGAAGCGACTTGCTCAGAAAGCACCGGTCATTCAGAAAGATCAGCGAGATCTTATCATAATCGATATCCGGGATTTTTTTGTAGGTGAAACCGTCCCAATTTACGCCTCCCGTCTCACTGTATACACTAATGATTTTGTTTTGCGGATCGAATTCATAAGGTCCGACAATATATTTTTTCTGTGGAAACAGCCACAGGGACAACAGAAGGCAAATAAAAGTTCCGGATAATTTCATCACGCTGTAAAAATAAAGATAAATGGCATTCAGATCACGTTTTTGTTAAAAAACAAAACCGCCACTACAGCGGCGGTTTCAGCGGGCTTCATCAGTCCCTGTTTTTCACCAGCACCCAGCCGGTATATTTGATCGGGGTATTTTTCTTATCATTTTCATTCCAGGTTACGGAATACCAGTAAGTACCGGTAGGCGCTTTATTTCCGGCAATGGTACCGTTCCATTGATATCCATTAAACTTGCTGGCTTCGAATATCTTGTTGCCATAGCGGTCAAAAATAGTAAAAATCAGGTTCTGTTTGCTTCCCAGCGCAGAATAATCGATGATGTCATTAACCCCATCCCCGTTCGGAGTAATCACATTGATAAGGTTCGGAACTACAATAGTGACGGTAACCGGTTCGCAATCATAGGCATCCTTTACAAAAACCTGGTTGTCCCCTCTCGGTACATTTGTAAAAACATGGGAATCCTGCCAGCTGATCCCGTCTCCTGAATATTGATATGGCGGTGTACCACCGATAACATTCACAGTCACGGTATTGTTGGCGACATCAATCCCGGAAATAACAGGTTGTTCCGCTGCATAAATTTTCACTGTCTGGTAAGCGGTACATGCACCGGTCTTCAGTTTTACCCAATAAGTGCCTACTCCAACGTTACTGATGCTTTGGGTAGTGGCTCCGGTACTCCATTCGTAAGCGGTAAATCCGGGACCTGCATCCAGCATGGTATGATCTTCCATACAGATTGTTTTATCCTGTAAAATAGCAGAGTATACCGGCGGGATTACAAAAAGGTTAACCTTGGCAATGGCATAACAGCCGTTGGCATTGGTAACGCGGATAAAAACCACACCGCTCGATGCCGTATAATTCGTGAAGCCGGAAATCAGGTTGGTTCCGTTCTGGGCATCCGCAAGTGAGGGATAATAGGTTTTTATACCGGTCTGTGCAGTTACCGGTGCAGTACTCAGATCAAAAACCGCAGTAGAAGGGCTTCCTTCTATAAAGCAGGATCTCAGTGTGGCTTCCGTTACAATCACAACCGGATGAAACTTGAGGGTAATAACCGCAGTTGCGGTACACCCGAACTGGGAAGTGATTTTAACATACACCGTGCCTTCAGCGGATACAAAGTTTGCAGGATCTGTTATATGGTTAACACCTCCGTTAAGGTCTGAGAGGCTCTGATAGTATACTTTCGTGGCATTTGTACCTGTGAAGACAGCGGCTGTGGTAAGATTGAAAACTGCTGTTCCTGCATTGTTGTTATTGCAGCTGAACAGGGTAACATTATTCCCGGTAATATTTCCCTGCTTGAATTTAAAAGCTCCCACCTGCCGGCAGGAATTCAGCGGATTCGCAGGGTTGGCAGGATCCTGATAATGGATGCTGTAATAATAAGTAGCGGTAGTGCTTACATTCTGAGGAGCCAGAATAGGGCTGGCTCCCGAAAGCGCATTGTTCTGGGAAGTATGGTAACTGATCTGGAAATTGCTGTTGCCGTTCAGGATTCCTGCCGAGAGGGTACTGAAATCGAAAACAGCAGGATTCTGGCAAATGATGATTTCCCTGGGATCAGCAGGATTGGCAGCCGGTATGCCCGGTGCCGTGAAAGGCTGGGTCTGTATGGCCGGATTGGTAAACGGAGAGGCCAGTGTGGCGGTTCCGCCCCAGGTCAGGGAAAAAGGAGCCATTACCGGGTTAAATACGTCTACCCAGTTATCGATGTACAAGTAATAAGTTTGTCCCGGAAGAACATCCAGGTAACGGCAATAGGGTGTAAGCGATCCGCCTGCGGCACTGGTAATGGTGCTGGTCATATTCAGTCCGGTAGAGGCTCCTACCCCGAGAACGGTAGCCGCATTACACCGCACAGGTGTTCCTAAACTTCCGCAGGAAGCATTCGGACCATAAATGGCCCAGTCGTAATCCGCATCGGGATCCGAAGGAACCAGATCAAACGTAAGGGTTCCGCCGGTAGCGATTGTGATTTTGTACCAGATGGAATTATGCTCTCCCGAGACAAGGCAGCCGCCGAGGCTTTCGTTGGTAGCTCCTATTCCCGAAGGAGAATAGGTGATATTGGAATTTCCGCAGACGGCTAGCGCAGTGGAACAGTCTGCCTGTGAAAAAGACCATCCGGAGATGAGCAGGAAAAAAAGCAGTAAATATTTTTTCATATTTTTCATTTTGGTTATCAATCAGACCTTTACGCACATTCAAAAATAGACATTTACAGTAAGATTAACAACTTTTAATAAAAATAATTTATATAAATGTTAATAATACCTCATTTTTAATAAATAATTACTTGATACTGGTCATATTTCCGCAAAGATTCTCCAGGTGAAAAATTTTATGAAAAGGACTCTTTACCTGCTGCAGGTATTCCTGATCCTGAATAAAAGTATAGCGTGAGGCAATGGAATTCATATCCGAAACAATAACCAGCCAGCACTCGTCCACCGAATTATCGTAATAAGGGAATTTTTCGTTCTTTTTTTCAATAAGTTCGAGGATTTTACCGGATCCCAGCCCGTCAAACAGGTTCATGTTATATTCATGGGTAATGAAAACATTTCTGCGGTGAGCAGATTTCCTCAGGTTCCTTACGCAGCCTGCAGGTTTTCCTTTCTTAATGCTTTTGCAGATATCGGCGATGGTTTCATTCTGGTAGTCCGGAGTATGCCATCGGGTATCTGCTAAAAATTCCAAAAAATAAACACCACGGTATTTCGCAGTGTTCTCTTCTTCCAGCAGGACTTCTGCACGGCGGAAAATTTTATTCAGGCAGCTTTCGGCTTTCTTCATTTCCAGATGGTTGATGACCTCGGTAAGCTCAATTCCGATTTTCCTGTTATTAAGCTTTGCAATAAAATCAGGACTTTCACAGGTCAAATCTTCAAATGTAAGATCAGGAAAATGGTGCATCAGTGCATTGAGGAGCAGAATTTCCGTTTTTTTCCTGTACTTTTCACGGTCGTGAAGCCTGGAGGCATCAATGGCCCGGTGGTATTTTTCGATCGGCTTCTTTTTCAGATGCCGGTTCAGGTAATACAGGCTCAGATTCTTTATTAAATCTTCATCAGAAAATGTTTTTTTCATGTGATTCCTTTTTTGTTGATTGAAGAACACATCTTGGCATGAAGTTTTGATGATCAGAAACTCATACCTAAAGGTAGATAAAAAACAGTTTTAAAACACCCTTTAAAAATAATTTATTGAATAATTAACATTCGGATTGTTTTCCTATTCAATACCTTTGACAGAATAACATAAAAATATGATGTATGGATTTTAAGAACTTTACAGTACCGTTCCCCGTTGACCCGAAATACACGAAAAAAGCAGTATACTTTTCAATGGAATTTGCCATTGAGCAGGTGCTGAAAATATATTCAGGAGGATTGGGATTTCTTGCCGGGTCTCATATGAGAAGTGCCTATAACCTGAAGCAGGACCTCATCGGTATCGGCATCCTGTGGAAATTCGGGTATTACGACCAGGCCCGGAACCATGATCAGACCCTCCAGCCGGTCTGGACAAAGAAAATGTACAGCTTCCTGGAAGATACGGGAATCAAATTCCAGATTGAAATCCACAGTGCGCCTGTATGGGTAAAGGTATGGTATCTCGATCCTGAAATCTTTAATACGGCGCCGATGTTTTTCCTTTCTACGGATGTCCCGGAAAACGACCATGTGTCTAAAACCATCTGCCATCGCCTGTACGATGCCAACGAATCTACCAAGATTGCCCAATATATCCTGCTCGGCAAAGGCGGCGCACAGCTGCTGGATGAATTGAACATCGAAAGGGAGGTCTATCATCTGAATGAAGCCCACGGACTTCCGGCAGCCTTCCATCTGCTCAAGAAATACAACGGTGACCTCAATAAGGTAAAAGAAAAACTCGTTTTCACCACCCATACACCGGAAGAGGCCGGCAATGAAAAACATAACCTCCGCCTGTGCCATGATATGTCGTATTTTTCCGGTTTCAGCATGGATGAGATCAAGCGTATCGAAGGTTCAGACGATGACCTCTTTAACCACTCGCTCTGTGCGCTGAAAATGGCAAAAATCGCCAATGGCGTTTCCCAGCTGCATGGCACCGTAGCCCGATCCATGTGGAGCAAATATGACGGTATCTGTGAAATAACGTCCATTACCAATGCGCAGGATTTTAAGTACTGGGCAGACAAACCGCTGTACAATGCGAAGGATGAAAATGATAAGATGGTATTCGATTACCGTAAAAAACACCTTAAGAAAAGACTTTTCAAAATCGTAGCAGACCAGACAGGCAATCTTTTTAACCCTGATGTCTTCACGATCGTATGGGCAAGGAGATTTGCCGGTTATAAACGTGCCGATCTCCTGCTGCATGACAAAGCCCGTTTCTATAAACTTCTGAATCATCCGAAATATCCTATCCAGATGATCTGGGCGGGAAAACCTTATCCGATGGATTATGCCGCTCTGTCCTCTTTTAATTTCCTGGTAGAAGAAAGCAAGAGCAATAAGAATATGGCTGTCCTTACAGGCTATGAACTTTCACTTAGCAAATCCTTAAAACAGGGATCCGATCTTTGGCTCAATAACCCAAGGGTACCGAGGGAAGCTTCGGGAACTTCCGGAATGACAGCCGCTATGAACGGCTCCGTTAACCTGTCAACAGATGACGGATGGATTCCCGAATTTGCAAAACCCGGCGTAAATTCTTTTGTGGTTCCCAAATGTGATTATGAAAACATGAGTGTGTATGAACAGGATAATTATGACCTCAATGCCCTGTACGACCTGCTTGAAAACGAGATTCTGCCTACTTATTACGACCGGCCGGACCAATGGAGAAAAATCCAGTACCAGTCTATGAGCGATGTGAAAGAAAGCTTCAACAGCGACCGTATGGCAGATGAATATTACACGCTTTATAACCGGCAGTAAAAAACCAGAATCACAACATGATAACAACCGGCGGAGCCTTTGGCTCCGCCGGTTCTGTGTTGAGGCAGTAAAGCCATTTACCCATACCCGGATCATCACTGTTTGAAAAATAGGATTTCCATAATTGTACCGGTATTACCCATAATCTCTGTAAAAACATTGTCTGAAACCGCTGATGGTACGGACCGATCTTTTAAATCTGCCACTGAAAGACCCATCTTCTTCTTCAGAAAACATCCTGCCCGTAAAGATGACAATCCAAAAAAAATGAAGCTTAATTCCGCTTTGGTGTGAATATTGTGATTTTGCATTTAATTCAAATAAAAAAAGATGAAAGTTTTACCTATTTTATGCTCAGGAATATTTTCCGTTTTATTATTTTCCTGCGCAACAGTAACAGTGCATGATAAGCTGAATACCGGTACCGTGGTGCGGGATTGTACGGGAACTTACCTTAGGGTAAAGGAAAACGAAGATTACCTGGTCTGCAATTCCGAAATTCTTCAATCAAAAAAAGAAGGTGAAAAAGTATCTGTGGTTTTTGATAAGACAGATAAATGCCCGGAGAGAGACGGCAAAATAATGTGTATGATGTACCATGAGAACAAAGGGATGATCAGAGTGAAAAGCGTTAAATAAGATAAGCACAAATGAATAACAAAAACCTCGTCAGCCGGTAAGGTTTTGTTATTTTACGGTAATGTCCTTGAGATTTGCAGGAATACCAATTACAAGTCAAGCGGTGATCCGGTATATTTCTCAAAAAATACAGAATAGTAATGGGACTTTATGCTGTGCAGAATACAAAAAGAGACCGTCTTCGTAACGGTCTCTTTTTTATTTATCTTTTTTTTTACCTTTAGACGGGGCTTTCAGTCCTTTTTCCCTGGCTTCAGAAATGCCTATGGCAACGGCCTGCTTCCTGTCTGTTACCTTATCTCCCGAAGAAGATTTCAGTTTACCTTCCTTAAATTCGTGCATTACCTGCCCTACTTTGTCCTGAGCTTTTTCAGAATACTTTGTCTTGCTCATAGTGATGTGGTTTTATGATTTAGGTACCGAAACGGCAATCTCGTAAACTTTTGCATGTTTCAGGTATTTTGAACGCTCTCTTGAAGTTACGGATTCCAGATGTCCGTTTTTAATAACGACAATCGGATCTTCAGAATTTTCTATTTCAAAATTGGCGATATATCTTTCATCAGGCGCATCTTCTCTCAGTTTAGCCTTTATTTTCTGCAGCTCATCTGCATAGTCCCTGAATCCCGGATCTGATGAATGAATGAACTGATATTCGTCGCCTGCATCTGCCCGGTAATGAATTTTTTTCTCCAGCAGTCCGCCTTCATTGGTAATAGCCGGATTATCGTTCCCATCCCTGAAACCTACTTCCACCAGTTTCCCGTTTTTGTCCCGGGCATAATTTTCGGCGTCTTCATAACTTGAAAATCCGGTATAGATGATCTGGTCTTCAAGTTCGTATCGGTTCAGTTCCTGGTCGTAAGCATTCTTTTCCATAATGATTATTTGATTTTGTTGTTTTAAATATATTCAATTCTTTTGCCAAAGGACCTGTCACAAAATGCTTTTTTCCGACACTTATAAAATTATTATATTTGAATTCTTTAAAATTAGAAATGAAAAAATTCTTACTTACCCTTACAGTGGCTGCAGCATTTCAGAGCTTATCTGCCCAGGAGATCACTTTAGATAAAATATATTCAGGATATTACTGCGGAAGAGGCATCGCCGGCATTACTTCCATGAAAAACGGTGAAAACTACCTGGTGATCGAACAGGGCGGTATCGCAAGATATTCCTATAAAACCTCTCAGAAAGAAGGCAATATTGTTGACGGACAGTTTGAAAGCTATGAATTTTCGGATGATGAATCCAAAATCCTCCTGCAGAAAGAAAGCCAGCCGATTTACAGGCATTCTTTTTTAGGGAAATTTGATGTGAAAGACCTGAAATCCGGAAAAACAACCAGCCTGAATAACGGAAATCCCGTACAGGAACCGAGATTCTCTCCTGATGCTGCCAAAGTTGCTTTTATTGCAGACAACAACCTGTTCTACCAGGACCTGAATACAGGAAAAATCACCCAGATTACAACGGACGGAAAGAAAAATTCCATTCTCAACGGGTTGGCAGACTGGGTATACGAAGAAGAATTCGGACATGCGAGGCAGTATGAATGGACTAAAAATTCCGATGCTCTTGTTTTTATAAAATCTGATGAAAGCCAGGTTCCGGAAATTTACATCCCGATTTACGGGAAAACGCTGTATCCTACGGAAATGCGCTACAAATATCCTAAGGCAGGAGAAAAAAACTCTGTGGTTTCGGCACAGTTATACCGTCTGGACAACGGGAAAATAATGCCGTTGAACCTGGGATCATTCAAGAATTACTACATTCCCAATATATTCCAGACTGCCAAAGCAGATGAAATCGTCCTGATTACGTCCGGGAGGATTCAGAATGCTTCAGACCTGTTAAAAGTAAACACCAAAACCGGAGCGGTACAGAAACTATTTACTGAAACCGATGAAAAATGGATCGATACCGATAGCCCGACGCTGGAATTCCTGGAGGATGATTCTTTCCTGTGGGCTTCCGAAAGAGACGGCAACCGACATTTATACTGGTATGACAAGGAAGGAAAGCTGAAAAAACAGGTAACAAAAGGCAACTGGGAAGTAACCGATTATTACGGGTACAATCCGAAATCCAAAGAGATTTACATTCAGACTACCGAAAAAGGAAGCATCAACAAAGTGATTTCCAAAGTAAATATCGAAAACGGTAAATCCCAGCTGATCTCCAACGCGGAAGGAAATAACTCCGCCAATTTCAGCAAAAACTACAATTACTTCATTGAAACGTCTTCCACTGCTGCAAAACCGTATACTTTTGTCTTAAAGGACGGAAACGGAAAAACCGTAAAAGAGCTTCAGAACAATGAGGC
>NZ_CAJYMO010000148.1 GCF_913776365.1 uncultured Chryseobacterium sp.
AGAAGGCAGGTTTTGTATAGACCGTATTGAGCTCTACGCTTACTTTACTGACGCTGCTTCCATAAGTGAGAGTCAGCGGCTTTTCGTGGGGCGGGAGCTTTCCGAAGTGCAGGGTGTGCCCGTCATAGTAGAACTGCTCGCCGTAGGCCTCGGCCAGGCGGGCCAGGTAGTTGTAATGGGTCTCGTTATATTGCGAGCTGTAGCTGATGTAGCTTTTGTTTTGGGTATCGATCCGGATGTCGAACTTCTGTGATCCTAGGCCTTGGCTTATGATGCTTTGGGCGATAAAGGCGGTGTTGACCGGTTTTTCACCGCCAAAGCTCTGGAAGTGAGGGGCTGCATCGAGCAAAAGGGTAGGGCTGCCGCCTCTGAGGATGATATCGCCCAGGCTCATCTGCTGCTGGCTGAAGGCCACCCGGGTAACCACGCCCACGAAGGTGCGCTCCGGGCCATCGCTTTCATGGTCTTTGTACCGGAAGACAATAGTGATGCGCTTGCCGAGGAACCTTTGGGCATGCTGCAGCTGATGGTTCTGGATGTGGTCCAGGGCATCATGGGGAAGGGTAAGCTCAAAAGAATGGTGGGTCCTGGCACTCTGGTTCAGGATGAAATGCTTGAAATGGCGGATGATCTTTCCTTCGATAATGATCTCGGGTTTTACCATCCGGGCCATGCCGGGAAGGGGGCGGCCGGCGGTAGAAATATTTTTGTTCATAGGGTGTGTTTGTTATTTTTTACCTGCTATTATCAGTATTCCGGAATGACTTCTTTTTCTTCACCGGTTTTTCCATCCAGCACAATACGGAACTTTCCGGACTGACTCTTAAACTTGCCGACATAGTGAATGATATACAAATATTTCCCTTCCTCAGGATATGATACTCTTTCAACATAACCTTTTCCTTGAGCATATAAATTAATGCCTTGATCCAGACAGTAACGGATGACATCATTGGGAGTGAAAAGAAAGTTTTCCTCCTCATTTGTCTGCCGTTGTAATTTACCGGATTCATCAAAGTCATATCGGATACCCACCACAGCGCCGCCATTGCGAAAGGCCGTCCACTTTTTCCGGATGCATCCTCTGTGGTTGTACTCGCGATATACCGAGAAACAGCTGCCTGAGCGGGTTTTGTACGTAGCAAACCAGCTTCCGTCTTCTCCTGCACCTTCTTTCATAATGGTGCCGTTTCCAAGTTCATATATTTTGGTTAATCCGTTCTCGTTTCCGGTGTAAAATTTTGTTCTGTCGAAATATTCGGTACGGTCATCTATTAGTATGCTGAAATTTTCTGGTTTCATAGCAAATTATTTATAAGTTAAAGACTGAGAAATAATATAGGATCGGGATGCCTGAAATAGCGGCTGGAAGAGATCTCCGGGCGGGAATTTTTCTGCATAATTCCCCATTGCCAATGTGAAGTTGAATAAACATTTTTACGCATGCTGTAATCTGATGCGGTATCTGAATAATCCATTATATTATCGGTAGAGTATTTCTCAAAAACAAAAATGCTTTCATTTTCAAAAGTATGGGGTAGCCCTAATACATGCATAATTTCATGGGTCGTCACATTCCGATTATCAGTATCAAAGCCTCCCCGGAACAAAACGGCTGTTTTTTGAGTTGATAATGCATAGCCGGCAGCAGTATCGCAGGCTTCGTCAACTACAAAAATCTTAATGACATCATCGTACTTACCGGGATAAAGTGACTCCAATTCATCTTTCAGGAAATAAATGACCTCATTTCCGTGTTTTTCGTCATTCATGGAAATATCTCCGCGTTTTCTTTTTCTCAGAGCGGCACAGGCATTTAGACGGCACCGTCGGTTATGAACAATTCCGCTTACAGGATGTATATCTTCGCTGCAATCTATTGAAATTTTGTCTTTAAAGACAGGATTGATCAATGCCTGATTAAGGTAGGTTTGAGATTCATGCTCACGAGCCCAGATTTCACTGAATCTTTTGCCATTGCCGATATCTGTTTTTACTTCAATAAATACAATAGGAACCTCATACCTTTTGTTGTTAGCTTTAACGACAAGGCCTCCTGCTAGCATTTTCCGAACGGTATCATCCGGACCTTTGTAACTGGCCTGAACTTCTATAATATGATCATTTTCGATTTCTTCAAGACAGGTAATTCGGGCACTGATCCGGTGATTACCGGTAGATAAGGGGAAAGGATCATGAGTGATGGCAAATTTTTTCCTGTCATACTTGAGTACAATTTCGTCCACTGGCCGCTTGATATCCACCATTAAATCCAGATCGGCAGTGGTATTGGTATATTTGGAATCCTTTTTTATTTCTGCTCCTCTGCTTGTTCTGAAATACGTCTTGGGGTAAAGACAAAGATAGGGAAATGCATAGGACATTGACGTTACGTTCCCATCAGCATCAATGTAATCGAAAGTATAATTGCGGAAAGATGAAATCAGTTTTAGATATTCTTTTTCATCCCGCATAAATTTTTTTCCATCCATCCATCCCATTACATCCCTATAATCCCGGTCTCCCGGTAAAGCCGTATCTCCTGACCGTACCCAATCAAAGCCATAGCCTACACCTTTCCAGTTTTCTTTCGGGCGGAAGTGTACCAGGCACCTGCCATTCATCTTCTTTTCCAAAGGATTGTAATCCCTCGGGATGTTGGAATGGCTGTTGCCGTCTTTTCCCAGCACATGGGTGGTGCCTTTGCTGTTGACGGTGGTCTCCCGGTCAGAGTGGATCATCAGCTTTTCCATCCCGGCTACGTTTGTCGTCCTTCCCTGGATGATGGTCTCTTCTTCGGAAAAAAGGCTGGTCTTTCCGCTCTGGATGTTCAGGTGCACGGGTACCGACATTTCCATCAGCGGGGTGGAGAATACCGCCCCCGACATCATGTGGAAAGCCGCCAGGTTGCCCGACATGAACTCCATGCTGTTTCCGGTTTTGAGTTTGAGGTTTTTGCCGGAATTCATAATGATGTCCTTTCCGGCACTGAACTCCATATTGCCCGGTGCCGTCAGGCGGATGTTCCCTTTCCCGT
>NZ_CAJYMO010000149.1 GCF_913776365.1 uncultured Chryseobacterium sp.
TATTCTTTAATCATTCGTTTTTTATTCTAATAATGCCGGGCACATCACGTGGATTGGACAGTTTTCACAGGTCAGGACCAAAATGATATTCTGGGCCATAATCGTGCTGCTGCAGCAGGTTTCCCGCTTCGTCCCATTCTTTGGCAATGCCGTATGGTCGGTTATAACGCTGAAAATATTCCTGCTGAATTTGGCCGTTATCGTAATATAGTGCAATCCTCCCGTTTTTACTTCCTTTTACCACGGTGATTTCACCAATCAGTGTTCCGTGATGGTATTCTACTATCAGACCTGTAAAAGGTTCATCATTATGATAATAGATGTTTCCTCCGCCATCGTCGGTTGCAAGGATTTCAATATCGTCGAAGTTTACGGTCATCATATTATTATTTGATAGTTGACTTTACAGCAAAGATAGCACGGATTGCAAATCCGCGCTATCCAATCCGCGCTGCATGGCTACATTTCCAGTTTCCGGATCAGCTGTGCTTTCACAAGGGTGAAGGCATGATCCTTGGCTTCAGCGAAAGAAATGCCATATCGGCGGCTGATAATACGGAACTCTTCAGGGAACCTGGCCAACAGGCTGTCGTAATAGCCGTCGAGAAATTCCCGGGAAGGCAGTTCATAGGTAATATTCAGCTGGAACCGGCGGAGCAGGGCGGTATCCAGGATTTCAGCGTGGTTGGTGGCGCAGATCAGCAGGGAGTTTGTGGGATAATAGTCGATCAGCTGAAGCAGGGTATTCACCAGCCTCCGCATCTCGCCCACATCTTTGTCGTCGCTGCCCCGTGCTTTCCCGATCTGGTCGAGTTCATCGAGGAACAGGACCGAGCGTTCCCGGGAAGCCTTGTCAAAAATCATTTTAATATTCTGGGAGGTTTCGCCGATCCGGGAGGAAATGATGTTGCTGAGGTTAAGGATGATGATGTTTTTATCCAGTGCGTGGGCTATGGCTTTAGCGGTCATCGTTTTCCCGCAGCCGGAGCTTCCGCGGAGCAGTACCTTATGGTTTACGGGAAGGCCGAATTCCTGCAAGGCTGCAATATGCCTGTGCTCCTTGATGAGTTGGGTACATTGCTCCCGGTTGTGCAGGCTCAGGAAAACTTCGTCCAGCCATATTTCTTCTTTATCCTGGATGATGAGGTTGTACAGGTTCATAAGCCGTTAAAATTTAGGCAAAGATAAGCATAGAAAGCAAAAAAGCCGGACTAAAAAAGTCCGGCCCTATCGGCTATAATAAAAATTAAAAAATTATCCTTAGTGAAAATTGTGTTTTTTGATGCTCTTTTACCCGTGTTGAGTAAAAGAGCGGTCAATCCCTCGGGATTGTGGTCATAAACAATATAATGGTATTTGTGTTTTTCCGTCGGCAGAATAATCTGCCGGTTTCCGTTGCGATTAGTTTCCCTGTTCCTTTTTCACTGTTGCGAAATAAGAAGCAAAAACGACTAAACATGTTGCGATTCCAATGTAAGTTAACATATTATTGTATTTTTAATTATTTGCTGTTTTATTGCTAATTCTGTACTGCAATATTACAACTTAAAATAATAGCGGGCAAACAAATAATCATGATGTATATCAGTATTTTACAAGGTTTAAAATTAAGTTTTAGCAATATTTAATTTATATAAATTTAATATAAAATCAAAAATTTATTTATAATTTTATTGTCTTATCTGTAAAAAATTATGAATCCTTCAAAAGCTGTTGCGTTTCTGTTTTTAACTTTATAATCCAAAAAAAGAAAACAGGAGATGCATAAGATGTTGAAACAGGTTATATTATTTCACTCGTTTTTGATATGAGGACTGTTTTTTTTAATAAAATAGGTTCATATCATCACCCTGAGTACAATATCTTAGCAAATTTTTTTATCTTGAACAGTAAATTGATTTCAATGGGGAAAAGTTATTTTTATTTGCTGCTGGCTATTGTCTTTGAGATTGTGGCCACAACATTTCTGAAAAAATCGGAAGGTTTCTCAAAAGTTGTTCCGTCCTTTATTACCGTGACCGGGTATGCGGCTGCTTTTTATTTCCTGAGCCTGACCCTGAAGGAGATTCCTGTCGGCATCACCTATGCGATATGGTCAGGAATCGGGATTGTTTTCATCACGCTTATCGGCATCATTGCCTTTGGGGAGATGCCGGATCTGCCGGCGGTGATCGGGATTATCCTGATTCTGGCGGGCGTCATTATCATTAATGTGTATTCAAAAATGGGATCGCACTGATGCTTCATTCCTTATAACGGTCATAAAAAGCATTTGGCAATGGTTGTTATACCGGAGATGGGTGATGCTTGTATTCTGATCAATACAACAAAATGATTTGGAAAAATCAGTATAGGGTTTGGTCGGTTTCGCAGAAGAAACTTCTCCGGCTTATCAGCCCGGTCTGCTTTTTCACTAATTTTTCCCCACAGATCGGACAGATCTTTTTGGTATGGGCCAGCCAGTGCTGCTGGAGCGTGCCATCCTCTTTCCATTTTAGGAAATCAAAGCTGTAGTTGCGGGCTTCAGTGATAAGGTCATTCAGTTTCTCATCCGGCATATGGCCCAGCAGGCTTTCAGGCTGCACCGCAATCCTGAACAGGGCTTCATTTTTAATGATATTGCCGACACCTGAAAAAATATCCTGGTCCATGAGGGCATCACACGCCATCATTTCCGGGTTCGATTTCAGTTTCTGCATTGTTTTTTCCGGATTCCAGGCATCGCTCATCACATCGGCTTCCCAATCAATCGCATCCAGGTGATCCAGCCCGACGAGCCTTACATTACAGGTGTAGAAGTAAACGGAGGAATCCTCGAAGATAAGCGAAAGGTGAAGCCGGTCTTCCGGTCTTGCTTCTTCGTTAATGCTGTAGGATCCGAACATCAGCAGGTGAATCCTGATCGCAAAATCATCAAAAATCAGATAGGTCTGCTTCCCGAAAATCCGGATGTCCTTCAAGATCTTTCCTGAAAGCACGGACATGTCGAATTTTGCTTTTCCGTGGGCTTCGGAAACTTTCTTACCGATAAACTGTTGCAGATTATCTTTCATGATGACAATAACGGGACCTTCTGGCATAGCTTTACACTTTATATTCCTGGTCTTCGGTAAAGACCATTTTCCGTTTTCATAGGTTGCAATTATTCTGCCACCGCCTGCATTTTTAAAGTAAGGGATGTAAAATGTTTTTCCATCGGGATTTTTTTTGATCTTTCTATAAAAATTTTTTATGAGGAAAGACCGGAAATCGTTTTTCAGCCGGTAGGCCTGAGCTCCGGATACCATAAGTTTCTTATTCCTGATCGACCGGCTGTTCCGGATCCTGTTGAGGCGGGTGCTGTTGCTGAATCCTGTATAATAGGCTGTCGGGGTTTATTTTTTATTTCAAGCAGACCGTACCCGAATGCATTCTCAGTAACGGCGTACAGTGATTCCCTTTTTTTCTGGAAGCAAAGGCAGGCAAACTGCTTGTTGAAATAACCTTCAGATATGGCCAGTCTGTTTTTATAATCAGCTGATAAAGTAAGGTTTAATGCTTCATCATAGACATTTCGCCTTGCTCATAGGTCAGTATTTCCTAATTTTTCCGGAACATAATAGGCCCTGAATTACGGGATATGACGGATTTTTCCGTTTCCGTTTCCGCAGACGGCAAAAGGCCTGTCCCGGAGCGGTACTGTTTCCGGCCGTCGTCGAAACAAGGGTCCCGGGCATGCAGCAGGACAACAGGGAATAGAAGGAGCAGCAGGTTTTTTCATAGATCATAATTTAAACAATCATACTGTTTTTTTTATTTGGCTATTCTGCAATATTTCAGTATATTTTTCAATCCAAATAAACATAACCGATTACAAAACATGATGGATCTAAACCGGATTTTCACTAATCAGCGCACAGGAAATAATTCTCCTACCAAAGCATCCCGGACCGATTTTCAGCGGGATTTCGACAGAATTATTTTTTCCTCTGCCTTCAGGAGGCTACAGAACAAAACACAGGTATTTCCTTTGCCGGGAAGTGCCTTCGTGCATAACCGCCTGACGCATTCGCTGGAAGTTTCCTCTGTAGGGCGCAGCCTGGGAAGCGTCATGGGAGAACACCTGCACGAACGTTTCAGAAATGACCTTACCGAAGAAGCCAAAAGCTTCTATCTTCATAGCCTGGGAAATGTAATTGCCGCAGCTTGCCTGTGCCATGATGTAGGGAACCCTGCCTTCGGACATTCCGGCGAAGATGCCATTGCCAGCTATTTTGAGAGGAATGAATCTGACCTGAAGCCGAAATTCAGTGAGAAAGAATGGGCCGACCTGGTAAATTTTGAGGGGAATGCCAATGCCATCCGCGTACTGGCCCAGCAACAGCAGGGAAAAGATGAAGGCGGCATCCAGCTTACCTTTTCCACGCTGGCCGCCATCGCCAAATACCCTTGCGAGGCTATTGCCCGGAATAAAGGCATTCTCCACCGCAAGAAGTTCGGGTTCTTCCAGAATGAAAAGGACATCTTCCTGGAAATCGCCGGAGAAACCCGGATGATAACCGAAAGTGAAGAACCGTTCATTTTTAAGAGACATCCTTTTGTATGGCTGGTGGAAGCAGCCGACGATATCTGCTACAACATCATCGATATGGAAGATGCCCACCGGTTGGGCATCGTCTCCACTGCCGATTGTAAGAACCTTTTCTTTGAGCTGGTAAAATCCGAAAGCGACGATATCCGGAGGATCGAAGACAAACTGCGTTCGATTTCCAATGAAAACGAACAGATTTCGTATCTGAGGGCAAAAGTCATCAATGCACTCATCAACCGGTCTGTGGAAATATACAAGCTTACTATCGGCAAGATCCTCGAAGGAAACCTTGAGCATGCCCTGCTGGATCTCTACAAATCTGAAAACAAGACCCTGCAGGATATCGAAAGTTTTTCCATTGAAAAGATCTACAACCATAAAGCCGTTGTGGAAATTGAAAATGCCGGCTATAATGTCATGTATGAATTGCTGGACCATTTCATCCCGTCGATCATAAAGCATGAAGACGAAAGAAAAGCTTACGATAAGAAAGCCCTGAAACTGATTCCGCAGCAATTTGTATATAAAGAGGGAACCGATTACCAGAAAGTATTGGGGGTGATCGATTTCGTGTCCGGGATGACCGACAACTATGCTACCGACCTCTACCGCAAAATAAAAGGCATCGACATCGGAATGACAGTCTGAAGGGTGAATGGTGAAAGGTGAATTTTGCTTTGCAAGTCAATTTTGCTTCGCAAGTGAATTTCAGGCTGAGATTAAGAATTGACCATTGACCAGCGCAGCGGGTTGACCATTGACAAATCGTGAATGGTGAATTTTGCTTCGCAAGTGAATTTCAGGCTGAGGTTAAGAATTGACCATTGACCAGCGCAGCGGATTGATCATTGACAAATTGTGAAAGGTGAATTTTGCTTCGCAAGTGAATTTCATGCTAAGGTTAAGAATTGACCATTGACCAGCGCAGCGGATTGACCATTGACAAAAGGCAGACGTTGAATTTGAGTCTGGCTTTCTAATGGGCACAAGCCCGGAAGCTTGCGCCAGCGGTGAATTACAGGCTGAGTTAAGAATTGACCATTGACCAGCGCAGCGGATTGACCATTGATCCCGCGCAAACACCCGCTTTCGATTTTAAAAATAAATCCGTATCTTACAAAAAACCAATAAAATAAACATTATGGTGTACGCAGGAATACTGGTCTTCATCGGCCTTATTACTTTATTCGCTTCATTTTTTACCGTAAAACAGGAATCCGCTGCGATTGTGGAACGGCTGGGGAAATTCTTAAAGGTGAGCCACGCAGGGCTGCACCTGAAAATCCCGTTTCTGGATCAGATTGCCAAACGGCTCAACCTCAGGATACAGCAGCTGGATGTGATCATAGACACCAAAACGCTGGACAATGTATTTATTAAAATGAAGGTTTCCGTACAGTATCAGGTGATCCGTGAAAATGTAAAGGATGCCTATTACCGGCTGGAAAATCCTGAAAACCAGATCACGTCCTATGTCTTTGACGTCGTGCGTGCCGAAGTGCCGAAAACAAAGCTTGACGATGTTTTTGTAAGGAAGGACGATATCGCCATTGCAGTAAAAAGTGAATTGCAGGAGGCCATGCAGAGCTATGGCTATGATATCATTAAGGCTCTGGTCACTGACATTGACCCGGATGAACAGGTAAAACACGCCATGAACAGGATCAATGCAGCCGAAAGGGAAAAAACCGCCGCCGAATATGAATCCGAAGCCCAGAGGATACGGATCGTAGCCGTTGCCAAAGCTGAAGCAGAATCAAAGAAGCTTCAGGGGCAGGGGATTGCCGACCAAAGAAGGGAAATTGCCAAAGGGCTGGAAGAATCCGTGAAAATGCTGAATGCTGCCAACATCAATGCACAGGAAGCTTCCGCACTGATCGTGGTGACCCAGCATTATGATACCTTAAGTTCTATCGGAGCCAACAACAGGAGCAACCTGGTCCTGCTTCCCAATTCACCTACCGCTGCAAGCTCTATGCTGAACGACCTTGTGGTATCCATGGCAGCGACCCAGAAGATGGACGAATATGTACAGGTAACCGATCCGCCTAAAAAGAAAGGATTCTGATGAAAAACGCTGGAATTGCTATCCGCTGTTCCGGAAATATCCTGTAATCATCAGTATTGATGAAGATCAGAAAAAATCCTTTTTAGTCGGCTGAAAAGGATTTTTTCTGAAAGCTACGATGATAAGATCTGCGGCAGTACAGAAATATCCCTATATCTTTGCTCTTGTTTTTTTACGATTAAATTCCTAATTTGACCTTCCTTTTTAAATACCAAATTGTACAATCAGCAAAAAGAATATGGAAAATCAGCTTGAAATTGAAAATTACAGGATCGGAAAACCGGATGTATGGACGGGAAATAATGATGACGGAGAACTTCTGGAAAGGCTTAAAGAATCTGAATTTGCAAAGCACCAGATCGATCAGGGAAAGGATTTCTGTTATTTTTTAGATAAAAAATACCGTACCGGCAATACGGAAAACCGCGAATACCTTTGTATAGCCTATACGCTGAATGAGCCTGCCAATCTCGAAAGGGCTTCGGTTTCCGATGTCGTGGTGGAAGAAAACGAAGTTTACCATATCCACCGCATCAGCGTGGTAAGAGACGGCGTCCTGATCGATAAAATTCCCGATACCAGAATAAAGGTTCTTGACAGCGAAAATCAAAGCAGCGGCGGGATCCTGAGCAGCAATAAAAAAATCAATATTACCATAAAAGACCTCAGGCTCAATGATATCCTGATCATGGAAGATTCCAGGGTTAAAGTATTTACGGAGCGTGATTTCCTGAGAAAGGAATTTGCAAAATACGTCTGGGTAAGCCCGGATAATTACTGGGCCTACGGAAGCTATTCTTTTACTTTCATCAATGACCGTGAACAACCGATCGCCTGCAGGAAGACGTTCTTCCGTGACGAAAACGGAAATGTGCTCGAACCGGAAACCCATTACATCGGTAAAGGGGAAGAATTTGTCTACCGGGCGGAAAACTACATCAATCCCGTAGATGCCAGCCGCGAGATTTTCCCGTATATCGATTTCGCCACCGCTGGTGAATGGAAGGAGCTTTCCAACTATATCGCACCGATTTATGACGGGATTTTTGCCAAAACTTCCCTCGGGGATTTTGCCCCGAATATCATTGAGAAACTGGATGCAATCCCGGACACCGGTGAAAAAATACAGTTTGCCATCGAATATGTGCAGAATAACATCTATTATATTTTCAATGCTGATGAAATGAACGGCCACCGGCCGCAACAGCCGGAAGTTACCTATGAAAACAAGCAGGGTGACTGTAAGGCCAAATCGGTACTGCTGAAAGCGATCCTGGATTACATCGGTGTGGATTCTTCCATCATCCTGGTCAATTTCCATACTGATTTTTATATCAAATATTACCTGCCTTCACTGCTTACTTTCAATCATGCCATTGTAAAGATTAACTACAATGGAGCGGAATATTTTGTGGATGCTACGGTGCGGGATGAATTCGGGCTGCCGGAAAACCGCGGGTTTATTTATTTTATGCATTATCTGGAGGTTAAGAAAGATCAGGAACTCAGCCACCGGAAACCTTATACTTATCCGTACTTCTGTATTGATGAAAAAATAGATTTCAGTGTGAAGGATAACCAGGGAACCCTGGTACTGACAACAACCTACAAGGGTAACAGGGCCAATGCCATGAGAAGGTACTTCAGGAACACCAATAAACGGGAAATCATCGACAGCTGGAACAACTTCCTTTTTTACAGCCTCAATTATTCAGGTGACCGGAATGGTACCGATATCCGGGATGTTTTTAAGGATCCGTCTATTGAGGTAACCGGTGATGATAAGAAGCGCAATGAATTCACGATCCGGTACAGGGCTACAGTTGAAAACCCGTATTTTACCGATCAGAAAAACAACAGGTTCCTGATGTATTTTGACCGGAATGTCATAAAAGCCAGTGCACGCGATTTTATACACAAAGACCTGCAGTTCTGGCATAATTTCGATAGTGAACGGTATGAGATCAGTTTATCGACTGATCAGAAAATCGATACCGAAGAGAAATACACCGCGCAGGAAAGTACGATCCACAACCCATATTTTGATTTTACCAGCCGTAAGAAAATCAGTAAAAACGGAGCTGTGGTCACCATTGAATACAACCCTTCGGTAAATCTTGAAATTCCGAAAGAAGATTTCGAAAAATTCAGGGCAGACCATCATACCATAGCGGACAGCAATTTCGGCTTGGGCATAGATATTATTGAACCCGGCCTGATGAATATGCTGAAATACAGCTTTAAGAAAAAATTTAAATAAGGATTTATCTTAAATCAAATATGATTTGAGTTCACAATAAGCGCGTTGCATCAATCAATGACGTCAGGCTTTAGCCCGACGTCATTATAGCGATATGCCTCTTTAAATTCTGTTGTTTTCCGGCGGAGTGGCAGGACTGCTGAATTTTTCTTTTCCCGTAAGCAGTTCAAAAAACAGCCTGAAATCCGAAATCAGTGACCAGAGCGGATACCTGAACGTGGCTGGTCTGTTTCTTTCGATGAATGCGTGGCTGAGCCAGGCAAACCCGTATCCGAAAATCGGGATGTACCACAGGAACCGCTCTTTGCCTGAACTGATGACATAGCCGATGACAAAAAATACCAGCAGGATACCGAGGAAATGAAAGACACGGGTTCCGGTTTTGCGGTGTTCAGTAAGGTAAAACCGGTAAAATTCCTTGTATGTTTTAATTCTTTCAGACATGGCATTATAGGTTATATTCTAAAAATCCTAAAGCAATAAACCCGCCAAATTTTAAATAAAAATCCGGAGAACCAAGGCCTCCGGATATTATCTTTATGACAGAAAAAAAATTAGATTTTTCTGAGTTTACTGTTCCTGTATCCGTAGCAGAAATAAATAATCAATCCGATGGCAAACCATAATCCGAACCAGAACCAGTTGTCGTGGCTCATTCCGGTCAGCAGGTACAGGCATGAACTCAACCCGATCAGCGGAATCAGTGAAAAGTTCTTAAGGAAAGTCACAATGCAGAGTATGATATTAACCAGGATAAAGAAGAAAATAGAAGCCCGGAATTCCCCTTCATTGGGATCATTCCAGTCCATTAAGCTGTGGAAAAAGTCAGGCTGAAAGAAATAGAATCCTGCCAGTCCGCCGATGAAGAGTACCGGAAAAATAATTTTCCCATTGATATAAGGCAGGTGGAAACGGCCTTATATCAATGGGAAAATTATTTTTCCGGTACTCTTCATCGGCGGACTGGCAGGATTCTATTTCTTTCAGCCTGACTTTTTCCACAGCTTAATGGACTGGAATGATCCCAAT
>NZ_CAJYMO010000150.1 GCF_913776365.1 uncultured Chryseobacterium sp.
CCTTCAAGGTTTTTGAAACCCTGAAGGTCTGGTTCTAATTTGTTTATTTATTTAATCTCTTTATATTTCGGAACCAGCGTCTTCATGACGGCCCATGCGATAAGGTAAGCTACGGCACAGATCGAGAAAATAATCATATAGCCTTTGTCGATTCCGTCCACCACTACAGCTCCTGACTTTTCCAGCTGTTCAAAAAAGCCTTCCGGCAATCTTTCGTTGGTGTACTGCGGGTATTTTTCCAGCAGCGGCGCTCCGTCTACGGTTGTCCATGCTTTATGGGCATGATCGAATAATACGCCCGAAGATTTGTTGATGATAAAAGAACCTATTCCGCCTGCCATTCCCCCGATGCCGGTGATGGTGGCAATGGCTTTTTTAGGAAACATATCGCCCACCGTGGAAAAGATGTTTGCCGACCAGGCCTGGTGTGCCGCTCCGGCAATTCCGATGATGAGCACCGGAATCCAATAGGTGACAGAGCCAAGTGGCTGTGCCAGTAAAGCCAGTAAAGGGAAAAAGGCAAAGATCAGCATTGCTTTCATCCTTCCTGAATACGCATTCATTCCTTTTTTCTCTACAAAGTATTTGGGAAGCCAGCCTCCGATAATTGAAAATAAGGTGATCATATACAATACGAACAACGGAAATGCACTTTGGGTGGAATCCATCCGGTAGACAGAGCTCAGGTAAGCCGGCGTCCAGAACAGGAAAAACCACCATACGCCATCCGTCATGAATTTCCCGAAGGCAAATGCCCAGGTCTGCCGGTGGCTGAAGCATTCCCTGTATGAGAATTTCCGCTCCGGGACAGCGGTCTCACCGGCTGCGGTTTCCTGCTGATCCTGGTTGATGTACGTAAGTTCGTGTTCGTTTACTTTATGATGTTCATGCGGTTTTTTGTAATAAAATACCCAAAGCCCCATCCAGAGAAAACCCAGGGCACCGATAATAATGAATGCCCACTCCCACCCCATTGCTTTTGCAATAAAAGGAATGGTGACAGGCGCAGCCAGGGCTCCTACAGTAGCCCCCGCATTCCAGATGCTGGTAGAAAAGGCCCGGTCTTTTTTAGGGAAATATTCTGCCGTTGTCTTAATAGCTGCCGGAAAATTCCCCGCTTCCCCGATGGCCAGAACAAACCTTGCAAAGATAAACAAAGTGACACTGGTGCTGATGATGACTGAAGTATCGGCCACTTTAGCAATCAGTTCTTTGGAACCGTGGAAACCGGCCAGCCAGTTTCCGGTAAGGATGCCGGAAGTCGCAATCCCGCAAAAGGCATGGAGAACGGCTCCCACCGACCAGATCCCGATGGCCCATAGAAACCCTTTTTTGGTATCCATCCAATCGACAAATTTTCCGGCAAACAGCATCCCCACGGCATAGAAAATAGAAAACAGGGCCGTGATGTTTCCGTAATCGTTGTTGTTCCAGTGAAATTCCGGGGCTATGAAATCTTTCCAGGTCAGGGATAATACCTGGCGGTCCAGGTAATTGATCGTAGTAGCAATAAACAGCAATACACAGATGGTCCATCTGAAATTACTGGGTTTTAAAGAGGTAACTGAACTCATGCTTTATTTTAGAATGTAGTTTGTTTTTATTTTTACTGTTGGTTTTTTAACGCCAAACGCAAAGGTTTATCTCAGGCAAATGGGCTAAAGCCCATTTCTATTGATATTATAATTATCTTTTGTTCAAATTCATATTATTTTAAACTCTTAATAATTTCCAGTAAATGGGCTAAAGCCCATTTATATTGATATTATAATTATCTTTTGTTCAAATTCATATTATTTTAAACTCTGAATAATCTCCGGTAAATGGGCTAAAGCCCATTCCTATTGATATTATAATTATCTTTAGTTCAAATTCATATATCTTAAACTCTGAATAATCTTCGGTAAATGGGCTAAAGTCCATTGCTATTGATATTATAATTATCTTTTGTTCAAATTCATATTATTTTAAACTCTTAATAATCTCCGGTAAATGGGCTAAAGCCCATTTCTATTGATATTATAATTATCTTTTGTTCAAATTCATATTATTTTAAACTCTTAATAATTTCCAGGACTTTCCGGGTTTCTTTTTCAATCGTTTCGTAATCTTTTGCCTGCATCAGGTCTTTGCTTATCAGCTTGCTGCCCATTCCGACAGCCGATACGCCGACATTGAACCAGCTTTCGATACTTTCTTTTGTCGTATCCACTCCGCCGGTCGGCATAAATCTCAGATCCGGAAATACATCCCTGATGGCACTCATAAATCCGGTACCCAATGCATTCCCCGGGAATAATTTGATGAAAGTCACGCCTGCCTTTTCAGCGCCGATGATCTCCGTAGGCGTCATGCATCCCGGACTGTACAGCAGATCGTTAGCAACTAAAAATTCAGCGACCTTCGGTACAAAACCCGGGCTGATGAAAAAATCAGCGCCGATGCGGTGATAGGTTTCGGCCTGCTGCAGGTTTTTTATGGTTCCGATTCCCAGCAGAAGGTCCGGCATTTCCGAATTGCGGGTTTCTACCATGCTGGTGAAATTGCTTGCAGCGGCTTCACCACGGCTGGTGTATTCCACCGCACGGATCCCGGCGCGATACAGCGCTCTGAGTATTTCTAATGTTACGATTTCATCAGCATTGTAATACAGCGGAAGAATTCCCTGATTGATGATGGCACTGGTAACGGTCTGTATTTTTGTCATTTTACATCTTATTTTATGGTGTTAAGCTCACTCTTTTTAAACATCGGTTCTTTGTAATACAAAGGCCGCGAAGATTTCTTTAACGATTAACTGTTCTTAAATATGTGTCTGACAGAATTGCATCCTATCCTTTAAAAAGCCGTCGAGACTTTAAAATGGTCAAAAGTTTCTTGAACACAGAGCCTGCAGCGTTTTTTTACTACTAACTGTTGTAAGGTTCACAACGCCGCTCTGCTTACAATAGACTGCGAAGCCTTTTATAACTCTCTTTGTTCAAGAAAGTCGATTAAAGGCAAGTTAACCATACTATCTGATAGAGACTTATTGCAGATTACCAGAAGCCAGAAGCTAACTGCCAGAAGCCATCCGCTACCTTTTTATTCTTCCGCCGGAATTGCCGGCCATTACTTCAAGGATGTCTTCTGCACTGCTGTAACTGATATCCCCGGGAATGGTGTGCTTTATTGCACAGGCGGCATTGGCAAAATGAAGTGCTTTTTCATCATCAAAATGCTGCAATCCGTAGATCAGGCCTGCGGCGAAAGCATCACCGGTCCCGATCCGGTCGACAACAGGATTCACTTCCAGAAGGCCGGTTTCCAAATAATTTCCGTTAACCAGGGCCCTGCCCTGTGTCTGCTGGGAACTCGCCGTCACCCCGATTCTGATCTTGTCGAAGATCTTGTGAACGGAAGGAACCTGCTGTTTTAATTCTTGGCAGGCTTTAAGAAAACCTTCTTTATCCTGTGAAAACCCGGTTCCCAGAATCTCGTTGATCTCATTTACACCGCCAATGAAAATGGTAGAATAACCTACCAGTTCTTTCAACACTTCATTTCCGTTCCTACCGTATTTCCACAGATTGGAACGGTATGCCGGATCAGCAGTTACCTCGATTCCCATGTTACGGGCCATCTGCAAACCTTCTTTCAGGCTCTTATATGCCGTCTCCGATATACCCGGGCTGATGCCCGTCCAGTGGAAATAAGTACAGCCTTCCAATGCTTTCTGCCAATCGGTTTTCCCGGTTTCCATATTTGCAAAAGAACCGTTCAGCCGGTTGTAGGCGATCCGGCCTGCACGGACTGAAGAGCCTGCTTCCAGGAAATACAGTCCTAAAGGATGTTCATTTCGGGTAATGTAAGACGTATCGATCCCGAAGCTTTTTACGAAAGCCAGTGCCGATTCCCCTACAAAATCATCGGAAACACAGCTGACATGCTTTACCTCACAACCCATGGTTGCCAAGGAAGCAGCCACATTAAGCTCAGTGCCGCCGAAGAAAAATTCCATTTCGTGGCTCTGTTTCATCGTCCGGTTGCCGGGTGGGGAAAGCCGCATGATGATTTCTCCGAAAGTAAGTATTTTGTTCATAACTTTTAAGTTGTCTGGCGGTTGCTTTTTAACGCAAAGCCCGCAAATATTTTGTCACTGCTTACCGTTTTTAAGATCGTAAAGGCGTTCTGCTCTGCTAAGATCACAAAGATCTTTAAGCCAGAGATTTCAGGTAAGCGATTCTTCGGCAAAGCAAATGGCCCGGATTAAAAAAGAATCTGTGAAATCTGCCGGTCTGTGCGCATTATTTTATGTATTTAAAAATCAAAATAATTTTTGGCGTTATGGTAACAGATATCGGAAATAATCTTCCCGATATGCTCCATATCGTCCGGCAGCTCGCCTTTTTTGATTTCCTCACCAAAAAGGTTGCATAAGACCCTCCTGAAATATTCGTGTCTCGGAAAAGAGAGGAAGCTCCTGGAATCCGTGAGCATACCCACGAAACAGCTGATCAGTCCCATGTTGGAGAGAGCATTCATCTGCTTGATCATGCCGTCTTTCTGGTCAAGGAACCACCATCCGGAGCCGAACTGTACCTTTCCTCTGATGCTGCCGTCATTAAAATTCCCGATCATGGTCGCAAAAATCTCATTGTCGGCAGGATTCAGGTTATACAGGATGGTCTTGGTTAATTTATCTTTGCCGTCCAGTGTATTTAATAATTTTGATAAGGTTTCTGCCTGCACAAAGTCGCCGATGGAATCCCAGCCCGTATCAGGACCTAAGATCCGGTGCATCCTTTCATTGTTGTTCCGGAGGGCTCCCAGGTGGAACTGCTGTACCCATCCGAACTGGTGATAGGTTTCGCCTAAAAACAGCAGGATCGCTGTCTTGAACTGGTTGACCTGTTTTTCAGCAATCACCTTGCCGGCCAGCTTATCTTCAAAGATGGTATTCACTTCAGCTTCAGTAGCTTCTTCAAAAGAGATATTGTTCAGCCCGTGGTCGCACAGCCTGCAGCCGTTCGCATGGAAATATTCAACCCTTTTTAACAAGGCATCACAAAGTGCCTGGTAAGAATTGATTTCAATGCCGGCCGATTCACCAAGTCTGGCGATATAATCGGCAAAATTATGGTTTTCGATCAGGATGGCTTTATCCGGACGGAAGGCTGTGCTCACCTTTACTTTCCAGCTGCTTTTTGCCAGATCCTGGTGGTAATTCAGGGTATCTGTAGGGTCTTCCGTAGTACAGAGCGATTCCACGTTCATCATTTCCAGCAGGCCCCTGGTGGATTTTTCAGGTGTCTGAAGCTGGGCGCTGATGTTCTCATAGATTTCCGACGCATTGTTCCCGTCCAGCAGCGCATCAATCCCGAAATACCTTTTCAGTTCCAGGTGCGTCCAGTGGTACAACGGATTCCGTAAGGTGTAGGGAACGGTTTTCGCCCAGGCCTCGAATTTCTCTTTGTCTGAAGCATCCCCGGTAATGAGCTGTTCATTGACACCCAGGGTACGCATGGCCCTCCATTTATAATGGTCGCCGGCAATCCAGACCTTTGAAATGTTGCCGAAAACAGTATCTTCAGCGATATCCTTTGGAATGAGATGGTTATGGTAATCAATGATCGGCTGTTTTTCAGCATAGTTGAAGTACAGCTCTTCAGCATAGGTATTCTGTAATAAAAAAGTATCGGTGATAAAGGATTTCATTGGTAAGGTTGTAGTGTTATTCATTAGCTGGTTTCCCTATGGTAGCCAGTATTCCGCCGTCAACATAGATAATCTGTCCGTTGATGAACCGGCTGGCATCCGAAGCCAGAAAAATCGCGGTGCCGGCAAGGTCTTCCGGGTTTCCCCATCTTCCTTCCGGTGTCCTGCTGATGATGAATTCATTGAAAGGGTTTCCGTCTACCCGGATCGGTGCGGTCTGGGAAGTGGCAAAATAACCGGGGCCTATACCGTTCACCTGGATGTTGTGTTTTGCCCACTCGGTAGCCAGGTTTTTAGTCAGCATTTTCAGTCCGCCTTTGGCAGAAGCATAGGCCACCACGTTATCGCGGCCCAGCTCGCTCATCATGGAGCAGATGTTAATGATCTTTCCGGATCTTCTTTTAATCATATATTTTCCTACCAGTTTAGACATGATGAAAGGACCGGTAAGGTCAACATCGATCACTTTCCTGAAGTCTTCAATCTCCATATCGATGGCAGGAATTCTTTTGATGATTCCTGCGTTGTTCACCAGGATGTCTATTTTGCCATGGGCAGCTTCCATAAGGGCTACTTTCTGTGCGGCTTCCCGCTCATCGGTTACATCAAAAATATACCCGGTCGCCCGGTACCCTTTGGAATGATAATATTCCAGTGCTTCCTCTAATTTTGACGGCGTTGTGCTGGTAATTGCCAGTTCGGCTCCTGCAGCGGCAAGACCTTCTGCCATTGCCATTCCCAATCCGTGGGTTCCGCCTGTAATAACGGCCACCTTTCCGGATAAATCGAATAAATTCATGTAAAAAAATTACTTTAGTTCGTTTGTTTTAACGGCGTCCATATCACCGTAGTCCATATTTTCCCCGGCCATTCCCCAGATGAAAGTGTAATGGGAGGTTCCTACCCCCGAATGGATGGACCATTCCGGAGAGAGTACCGCCTCATTGTTTTTCATGAAGACATGCCGGGTTTCGTGGGGCTGGCCTAAAAAATGGCTTACGGCCTGGCCTTCTTCCAGATCGAAATAGAAATAAGCTTCCATTCTTCTCGTATGGGTATGGGAAGGCATGGTGTTCCATACGCTTCCTTCGTGCAGCTCAGTCATTCCCATCTGCAGCTGGCAGGTTTCCAGTACACTATTGACAATCAGTTTATTGATGGTACGCCTGTTGGCATACCTGGTTTCGCCCAATTCTACAACTTCGGCTTCATTTTTCGTAATCTTCTTTGTCGGATACGTATGATGGGCCGGTGCCGAATTGAAGTAAAAAAGCGTCTGTCCTTCAGATCCGTTTTCAAAGAGCACTTCTTTTGCACCTTTTCCGATGTACAGCGCTTCCTTATGATTCAGTTCGAAAACTTCGCCATCCACGGTAACTTTACCGGCAGCTCCTACATTGATGATTCCCAGTTCTCTTCGGTCCAGGAAATACGGTGCTTTCAGATCATCTGTCGGTTCAAGCTGCAGGGCACCTTTTACAGGCATGGCTCCTCCGACGATCATTCTGTCATACATGGAATAGGTTACCTTAACCTGGTCTTCAGTAAACAGATCATCGATCAGGAATTCCCTTCTCAGGTCTTCAGTGGTATATTTTTTTACATCTTCCGGATGGTGGGCATAACGGAATTCTGACTTTACCATACTTTTATATTTTCTTTTTTGCGGTTTCAATCAACCCTGTTAAACATTGTGTAATCGATTGCATAAATTACACTGAAATTCTGTAGAAATACTCTTGGGTTAAATATAGAATTATTATCCAAATCGTTAACAATAATTTAATTTAAATTTATAAACAACTGAACAACAGCAATATAAAATGTAAAACGACAAATTAACACGATATAAATTAGTAAAAAATGACTCCTTCCATTCACCAAAAGTACGGGTCGGTGTTCTTTCCGGAGATGTCTGTGATAAACAGATTATTCATCACATTACCCACAAATCGGTAAAAATACTGCCTTATGGTTGGGTATACAGCACTCAGGTGAGATAAAAATTAGCAGGTTGAAAATTATACAATACTCCTGTTCAAAAAAGATGACAAAAATCAGGAATCAGGCAGAATTTTTCCTTTTGATGATTAATTTCGGGAATTCCGGACGTTTGTAAACCTGGTTTTTTTAAGAATTTTTTAAGCTTTTCTGCCTTTCCCGGACATCACCTGTTTGAAAATCCTCTTCCGGAACAGTAAAAGACAAAAGTATATTAAAATTCTATATATCAATATCTTAAATATTTAAATCCGGCAGTATCTGAGTGCATATTGCCGATTAGAAGACTTAAATTAATGAAAAAATAATATTTTTTTCTTTGCATATTGAAAAATAATATTAGTTTAGGAGCCAAGATATAGGTAGTGAAATTTTACGCAATCGATTGCACTCCGGAATGCGTACTTATTTCATCCTATTTTGCCACTGAAAGACCAGTAGAATACTTCTGAAATCCACTAAAAAGACAAAGACTGAAAAAACTTTCAACAAAAATTAAAACTATAAGGATACATAATGGATAAAAAAGTACAATCCGTAAAGTGGTTATATTTAACTTTCTTTCTGCTTCCCGTTCTTGCCATGGCCCAGGAAAAGGAGACCAAAAAAGAAAAAGAAACCAATATCGATGAGGTGGTATTGGTAGGCTACACCAGGGTTTCCAAAAAGGATGTTACCAATGCAGTATCATCAGTAAAAGCTGATGCGATCAAGGATATGCCCTCCACCAACGCTGCGGAAGCCATCCAGGGAAGAATGGCCGGAGTGCAGGTTTCACTGAGTGAAGGAGCTCCGGGAGCCGATGTGGATATCGTGATCAGAGGAGGAAACTCCATTACCGGCAGCAATGCTCCGCTCTATATTGTAGACGGTGTCCAGATGGATAATGCACTGTCCATCCTTTCGCCCAAAGAGATTCAGTCAATTGAAGTTTTAAAAGATGCTTCGTCCACCAGCATCTACGGTGCCAGAGGAGCCAACGGCGTAGTCCTGATCACGACCAAAGGAGGCCGGAAAAGAGCAAAGACTTCCATTAATTACAACGGATTTTTAGGTGTAAGAAAGATCCAGAACACCATCGATGTGCTGGACCCGTACCAATATGTCCTGTATCAGTATGAACAGTACTATAAGGGCGGTGTACAGAGCGATAAGGACATATTCACGAACAGATACGGTACTTTCGAAGATCTTAAAAAGTACAGAAACATTAAAAAAAGGGACTGGCAGGATGAAGTCTTCGGAAGAGAAGCTTTCAACTTTACCCATAACCTTTCGGTAACCGGGGGATCGGACAATTCGTCTTTCTCCCTGTCGCTGAACAACATACAGGAAGATGGCATCATGATCGGTTCCGGTTTCAAACGGAATATGGCCAACTTTAAATATGATTATGAACTTTCCAAGAAAGTGAGCATGACTTTGAACGCCCGTTACAGCCGCCAGACGATTTTCGGAGCAGGAACTTCTTCCACCGGATCACAAAGCACCAACCGGCTGCGGAATGCCGTTCGCTACCAGCCGTTCGAAGGCGGATCTACCGTAAATGTGGATAATTTTGATCCTCTGTTTGCCAATGAGACCAACCTTGTCAACCCTGTGCTGCTGGCCAACAACGAAATCAGGGAAAACGGCAGGAACGACCTTCTCCTGAACGGGACACTGGAGTATAAGATATTCAAAGACCTTACTTTCAGGAGTGTTATCGGTTATGTGCAGCGGGACGAGTTCATCAATCAGTTCTCAGGCCCTATTACCAGTGTGGCCAGGCAGAATAATGACCAGCCGGTAGTCTTTCTGAGTAAGGGGCAGTCCAGAAGGATCACCAATACCAATACCCTGAACTACCGGAAAACTTTCGGAAACCATAAGCTGGATTTACTGGCAGGCCAGGAAATCGTAAAGACCGACGGCGAGACCCTGACAATGAACATCAAATGGTTCCCGAAATCCATCAGTGCCGAAGAGGCCTTTGCCAATATACAGGCGGCGTCCCCTCCTCCGGGACAGGTGCAGGATATCCCGAGGACCCTGTTACAGCCGGACCGTCTGGTGTCATTTTTCGGAAGGGCCAATTATATCTTCAGAAACAAATATATCCTGACGGCCTCCATGCGGGCCGACGGATCCAGTGTATTCGGTCCCGGAAACCGCTGGGGCTACTTCCCTGCCGCTTCCGTGGCATGGAAAATTGATGAAGAGGAATTCCTGAAAGACAGCAGGATTGTAAGCGAATTAAAATTGCGGGCGGGTTACGGATTATCCGGGAACAACCGGATCGGCGCTTTCCTGTATGATACGTTCTATACCACCTCCTCCGATTACGGATATGCTTTCGGGACCAATGTCACCCCCGGAGCCACTACCGGGAACATCATGGCGAATAAAAACGTGAAATGGGAATCGGCTGCCTCTACCAATTTCGGGCTGGACTTCGGATTCTTCAAAAGCAAGGTGTACGGAAGCCTGGATATCTACCAGACCGACACCAAAGACCTGCTGCTCCTGGCCCAGATCCCGAAAGACAGGGGATATGAATACCAGTATCAGAATTCAGGAAGCACCACCAATAAAGGAATTGAATTTTCCGTGGGAACTGCCATTATCAATAAAGAAAACTTTACCTGGAAGGTTGATGCCAACATCTCATCCAACAGGAATGTCATCAAAAGCCTTGGAAACAGTATGTCGCAGAGTGCATTTTCCTATACCTACCCATCGGGATGGCAGAACAGCCTGAATGACTTCCTGGTACAGGTGGGCAAGCCGGTAGGAACCTACTGGGGATATGTGACCGCCGGAAGATATGAAATCAGCGACTTCGATTATAATGCCGCCACACAGGTATATACACTGAAAGCAGGCGTACCGAATGCCGCTGCAGCAGCCAACGGAGCCAAAGCCATACAGCCGGGAGACCTGAAACTTCAGGACCTGAACGGTGACGGCGTTATTGATATGAGGGACATGACCGACCTGGGGAATGCACAGCCTAAATTCTACGGAGGATTCAACCAGACATTCCGTTACAAGAACTGGGATATGAGCGTCCTGTTCAACTTCTCCGTAGGCAACAAAGTATACAACGCCAACAAGATCGAATATTCCACCCAGTACCTGTACAGGGACAACAATATGCTGGCAGAAGTTGCTGACCGCTGGAGATGGTTCAATGATGCCGGAGAAAAGGTAAACGATCCGACGGCCCTTGCAGCGCTGAACGCCAATACCACGATGTGGACGCCGCCTGCCGGAGCCTACTTCCTGCATTCCTATGCCATTGAAGACGGGTCTTTCCTCAGGCTGAATAACCTGACGATCGGGTACTCCCTCGGAAAAGATTTCACCAAACAGCTGGGGCTGTCCAACTTCAGGCTGTATTTTACCATGAACAATGTGTTTACCATTACCGGATATTCAGGATATGATCCGGAAGCAAACACCAGAAGAAACCCGCTGACCCCGGGCGTGGATTATGCTGCCTACCCGCGAAGCAGATTCATTTTATCCGGAGTCGATATCACCTTTTAAACCTACTCTCATGAAAAAAAATAAATTTTTAGCGATACTATTCTCTGTTGCAGGCCTTTTCTCAACGGTGTCCTGTGATGATTATCTGGATGTGGAAAGCCTATCGAATACGGCTGAAAAACAGCAGTTCGATTCAGTTTCAGATACTTTTTCGGCGCTGGTAGGCGTCTATAATGCGACGATGGGCGACAATACGTACGGACAGCGGATGAACCTGATCCTATCCCAGTCTGGCGACGACCTGAGGACATCAGGCGACTACAACGCCAATGACAGAAGGGGCGTCAGCTGCTTCGGCGCCATTCCTACTAATACAGAACTGAACAAGCCGTTCCTGGATACCTATGCCGGAATCGAAAGAGCCAATCTTGTCATTAAGAATATTCCGCTTTCCCCGGTTTACCAGACCGGTACTGCCGCGGATAAAATATTAATGGACCGGTATCTGGGCGAAGCCCTGACCCTGAGAGCGCATTTTTACCATGACCTGATCAAGAACTGGGGCGATGTACCTTTTCAGGACGTTCCTTCGGCCGACCTGCCGGATCTGTACCTTGCCAAAACCGACCGCGATGTGATTTACGATAAGATCCTTGATGATCTCCTGAAAGCGGAAAGCCTCGTTCCCTGGAGAACAGAAGGCGGGACGACGGCACAGAGAATTTCCAAGGCTGCCGTTAAAGGACTGCGAGCCAGAATAGCCCTTGCAAGAGCCGGATATTCACTGAGAAGAAGCCCGCAGATGATGATGCAGGGCTCCAATCCGCAGAAATACTACCAGATCGCTTACGACGAATGCAAAGACATCATCAATTCCGGACAGCACCAGCTGAACCCGAGCTATGAAGGGATGTTCAGGTCGCTGCATACCAATACGCAGGATACTTCCAATGAAGTCATTTATGCCATCGGCGCCTTCGGAGGAAACTCCAGGACCGACAGCAAGATCGGCTACTACAACGGGTTGAGGCATGATGATACCGACTGGAAATCCTCCGGCGGGATCAATGCCATTCCTGTCTATTTTTATGAATTCACCAAATATGACCTGAGAAGGGACGTCAACATTGCCATTTTCAGGGTCAACACTTCAAAACAGGAAGAACTTCAGACTTCCATCAACTGGAATGACGGAAAGTTCAGGAAATCCTGGACATCGGTTACGGGAACTTCCCAGAACTTAGGGATCGACTGGCCTTTGCTGCGATATGCCGATATCCTGCTGATGTTTGCCGAAGCGGATAACGAACTGCATAACGGCCCGTCTGCGGAAGCGGTGAATGCCGTAATGTCCGTACGGCAGCGGGCTTATGCAGGAAACCTGGCCCAGGTAGGAACAATCCCTACAGACAAGGCAGGATTCTTTAACTATATCGTAAAGGAAAGACAACTGGAATTTGGTGGTGAAGGGCTCAGGAAATATGACCTGATCCGATGGAACCTGCTGGAAAACAAAATCAATGAGACCAGAACCAAGCTTACCCAGTTTATGAACGGTACCGGTGCTTATGCCAATGTTCCGGAATACATATTCTACAAAAAAGTAGCATACGGCAAGGACAAAACAGCCCAGCAGAACGTTACGGATATTGATTTCTACACTGCAGCAGGCGTTGCCAAAACCGATATTTTCTACAGCCCGAACCAAAGTGTTGCCACCCCATCCGGCTATACGAAAGTGAACTGGAGACTGGCTATGACACAGCCTTACATCAGCGGCGATCCGGTAAAAAGCTACGCTTATTATTTCCAGCCGAACAGAAAGGAATTGTTGCCGATCTCGCTGGATGTCATCAATGCCAATTACAAGCTTACCCAGGACTACGGCTATTAGTACACTTATATTTACATTCATATCAGAAATACAGACTTTCTCTTCAAAAGAGGAGTCTGTATTTTATCTAAACTTCTTCAATGAAAACTTCTGCCCTCTTCAATAATTTACCGCACCTTTGCATAGTTTCCGTTGTATTGCTGAGCCTTCTTTCTTTTAAGACCCATGACAGGACGATCTTGGTTTCAAAAGACGGAAAAGGCAATTTCAAGACCGTACAGCAGGCCATCGATGCCGTTGGGAACCATACTTCCGGGAAGACGAAAATTCTGATCAGCGCCGGGATTTACAAAGAAAAAATTACCATTCCTGCAGACAAAGGCCCTATCGTGCTGGAAGGTGAAAATCCGGAAAGGACCGTCATCACCTATGATGATTTTGCGTCGAAAAAAAACGCGGAAGGTAAAGACATCGGGACCACCAACTCTGCCACCGTTTTTATTTACTCAGATGATTTTACGGCAAAGAACATTTCCTTCGAGAACAGTTCGGGGCGTGTCGGGCAGGCTGTAGCCGTACTTACTGCAGGAGACCGGATGAGTTTCGGAAACTGCAGGTTCCTGGGAAACCAGGATACCCTCTATCTGAAAGGCGTCCAGGATTCACCGGACAAGACCCGGCCTTCAAGAAATTATTTTAAAAACTGCTATATTGAAGGTACCACCGATTATATTTTCGGGGCCGGGACTGCCGTTTTCGAGAACTGCACCATCTTTTCAAAAAGAACGGCAAGCTACGTAACGGCTGCTTCTACTCCGCAGGAAAACGGGTTCGGCTTTGTGTTCATCCATTCTGAAATTACCGGGGATGCAGAAGCAGGCTCGGTTTACCTGGGCCGGCCCTGGAGGCCCTTCGCCAAGACGGTTTTTGTCGATTGCCACATAAACGCGGCCATAAAACCGGAAGGCTGGCACAACTGGAGCAAGCCGGATGCTGAGAAGACGGCCTTTTATGCTGAAATGAATTCGCAGGGCGAAGGAGCCGATGTGTCAAAACGGGTACCGTGGTCGCATCAGCTGAACGGATCGGAAAGAAAAAAATACACTGCTGAAAATATCCTGAAAGGAAAGGACAGCTGGAACTTTAAGCAAAATCTAAAATAAGAAATTTGATAACATACGAGACACAATACGTTTTATTAAATACAATAAATTGAAATTCAGTTAATTAATTTGATTTTAAAGTTAAACTTACGTTATGGTAATAGCCTTAATAGTATAATACCTACGATATCATTAACTTCAGTCCTCAAATGATCTGGAAACGTTTATTTAAAATAATTTTAAACCCTATAAAAGATCAATCTTATCTAAGCATTTTTCTGTCATGAATAAAAACCTTACCTCACTTGTAACAGCCGCATTTCTCTACAGCATTTCCAATGCAGTGGCTGCACAGCAGGTTCCGGGTTTTCCGGGTGCGGAAGGGTTTGGCAAATACACCTCCGGAGGACGCGGCGGAAAGGTTTACAGGGTGACCACATTATCAGATGACGGCTCGGAAGGAACATTGAGGCATGCCCTGGACCAGAAAGGCCCGAGATACATTGTATTTACAACCGGCGGAACCATCTACCTGGAGTCACCGCTGAAAATAAAGGAAGGCAACGTGACAATCGCCGGACAGACTGCTCCGGGCGACGGCATTACGATTGCCAATTACGAGACTTTTATCGCTGCGGATAACGTCATCATCCGGTACCTGAGATTCAGGATGGGCGATCTGAAAAAACATGAAGGTGATGCCCTGGGCGCACGCTTCACCAGAAACCTGATGGTTGATCACTGCTCGATGAGCTGGTCCACCGATGAAACCGTTTCCATATACGCCAACGAAAATACAACATTGCAGTGGTGCATCGTTTCAGAGAGTCTCAGGAATTCGGTACATCAGAAAGGAAGTCATGGCTACGGCGGGATTGCAGGAGGAAAATACGCTTCTTTCCATCATAATCTGTATGCGCATCACGACAGCAGGAATCCAAGATTGGGAGAATATGCAGGAAGCAGGTTTGCCCTCACCGATCTCACCGATTTCAGGAACAATGTGATCTACAATTGGGGCCACAACAGTCTGTATGGAGGGGAAGGCATGAATGTAAATATAGTCAGCAATTATTACAAACCGGGCCCGGCTACTAAAACAAAACAACGGATTATCGCTGTGGATAAAAATGAAAATCCGGAAGCCGAAGTTTATAATCAGTGGGGAAAATATTACATCAGCGGAAACAAGGTGGAAGGAAATCCGCAGGTCACGGAAGACAACTGGACACAAGGTGTGTTTGCGCAGATGAAGCCTTCCTATAATGTAACGGAAGGTGATAAAAACTCAATCCGGATAAACCGGCCGCACGATATCCGGGACAATGTTCATACAGATTCTCCGGAACAGGCTTATCAGAAGATCCTGCAGATCGGCGGGGCAAGCCTGGTAAGAGACGCAGCAGACCTTCATGTACTGAAAGATGTAAAGAACGGAAACTATACGCACAAAGGCTCAAACGGAAGTACCAATGGAATCATCGATTCCCAACAGGACGCCGGCGGATTCCCGGAACTGAAAAAGGGAAGCCCGCTCACCGATTCCGACCATGATGGAATGCCGGATGTCTGGGAAACCAGAAACAGGCTGGATCCCAGGAAACCTGACGCCAACGGACGAGGCCTTGATAAGAATTACGACAACATCGAAGTCTATTTCAACGGACTTGTTGAAGAAATAACCAACCGGCAGTAAGTAGACATCATGATGAAACTTTTAATAAGCGATCCAATGAAAAACGATATGAAGCGGAATGTATGTAAAATGATCTGTACCGGGGTTTTACTGAGCGCCAATCTATTTGCGGCACAAACCTCTGTCATCGAAGATATAAGGAAGAACCCGAAGGCTCCGTTTTCTTATGCCGAGCTTTCGGTAAAGGAAGGCGGAACATGGGAAGGCGATAAATACGTCGGCGGAACGTTTAAGAATATTCAGGAACTTGCCCTCCCGGAATCCCATACCGACCACTCTACCTACATCCGTTACGAAGGAATCGGACTGGAAAACAACAGGATCGGCTACCGGCTGTACCTGGACTGGAGAAACGCTACCGATATTTTCGGGAAAAAAGTAAACACCCTGGTTTTACCTGAGGTCGGCCAG
>NZ_CAJYMO010000151.1 GCF_913776365.1 uncultured Chryseobacterium sp.
GGTCAGCAGCTATGTCTTTTGCATCCAGATAAGCCGGTACCGTGCCGTTGAATCTGGAAAGGAAAATATTAGTTCCACCGGCAGAACCGCAGACCATTATCTTACCGTCGCTCAGGACATCCATATCCTGAATACCGGAAAGATTACCATATCCCTGCTGTATTTTGCCATTGTTTCCAAAAGTAGTATCAAGATAGCCGTTGCTGGTCACCCTCATCAGTCCTATATCGGTGTAAGATCCTGCAGTTACGGCTCCTGCCAGGAGGATTTTACCATCCGCAAGTATTTTCATCGCATGGGTAGTATCGTCAGAAGAACCAATAGAAGCCGTAAAGATCCCATCCCCGTTAAAAGAAGTGTCTAAAGACCCGTTGGCATTCAGGCGCACCAGGGCAAAATCATCCCTGCCGTTCAGTGACAGGAAGGCCGTACCGCCAATCAGGATTTTACCATTGTTTAGAAATGCGATTTCAACCGGCTCATCATTATCATTGGAAGACAATACAATCAGTTGTTTCCCGTCCCCGCTGAAAGAGGTATCCAGGGAACCGTCTGCATTGTATTTTACAATTCCATAATCTGAGCCGCTGGCTGAAGCACCATAAGAGTAACTGCCTACAGCTATTTTCCCGTCTGTGTTGATGGCAATACAGGTAGCGGAATCATTGTTTCCGGTAATATCCGTTGTTACTTTCCCGTCCCCGCTGAAGGTGGTATCCAATGTTCCGTCCACATTGATTCTTGCAACCGCTACATCCCTGTTGGAACCTGTGTAGGACTGTCCTGCAACGAGAATTTTACCGTCAGGCTGTATAGCAACTGCCTTGGCAATATCTTCATTGGTTCCGAAAGCAATAGTCAGTTTACCGGTGCCGTTAAATGATGTATCCAGGGTTCCGTTGGCATTGAGCCTAACTACCATAAAATCTTTCCTGTTGATGCTGTTGGCATCTTCCCAGTATCCTACCGCTACAATTTTGCCATCCGGCTGAATCTTCATATCATACAGTACGGCCTCGAGACCGCCGAAATAAACCGCTGTATAACCGCCGGACCCGAAGGAAGTATCCAGCTGATTAGACGATGAGAACCTGTAGAATTTGAAAGCATGGCTGAATTCATAAGTCCCGACCACCATTCTTTGATTCGCATCAATTTCTATTTCAGTTCCATAGGAACCGCTGTTATAAATATAAAATCCGGAATTTCCGTAAGAAGTATCCAGCGTTCCTTCCTGAGAAAGGGCGAGGCCGGAAAGCAGTAGTGAACAAAAGGTAAAGATCTGTTTCATCGTTATCATTTTTTTGATGGTGCAAAAGTAAAGTATTTATCAATCGGATCAAACAGATTTCTGAGAAACCGGACCTTCACGAATAATGACCTGATGACTTTTAATATCAAAGCCCTGCAGCTGTCCGGCTGCAGGGCTTATCGTTTTAATTTTTGATAATTTTCTTGGTGATGGTCCTGTCTTTGACGGTAATCCTGAGCAGGTAATTTCCTTTCACAAGATCATGGACATCAATTTCTTTTGCATTCCTGCCTGACTTTACCAGTTCGCCGGATACGGAATAGAGTTCAAAGTGCTCCATCTTTTCATTGCAGTACAGTACCTCTGCCACAGGATTCGGATAAACGGAAACTCCGTGGTGGTCAGCAGCTATGTCTTTTGCATCCAGATAAGCCGGTACCGTGCCGTTGAATCTGGAAAGGAAAATATTGGTACTTCCGGCAGATCCGCATACTACAATTCTGCCGTCGCTGAGAACGTCCATATCCTCAATGGTACTCAGATTGCCATATCCCTGCTGGGTCTTACCGTTGGTACCGAAAGTGGTATCCAGATTTCCGGCCGGTGTCACCCTTATCAGGCCTATGTCCCTGAAAGAGCCTGCCCAGACAATTCCGGCCAGCAAAATTTTGCCGTTGGAAAGCAGTTTCATAGATGAAGGAGTATCGTCAGATGTTCCGATGGAAGTCGTAAAAATGCCATCCGAATTGAAGGAGGTATCCAGTGTCCCGTTCGGATTCAGCCGTACGATTGCAAAATCGTCTCTGGCACCGGTATTCATAAAAGCAGCCCCGCCTACCAGGATCTTTCCGTCGTTTTGAAATGCGATCGCCTGAGGACTGTCATTGAATGACGGATTGATAATTACCACATGTTTTCCGTCTGTACTGAAAGAAGTATCCAGCGATCCGTCTGAATTGTATTTTGCAACACCGAAATCAGCAAAGATACTGGATGAGGCAGCTCCGTAAGTAAAGCTTCCTACTGCAAATTTACCGTCTTTATCAATGGCTATACACCTGGCTTCGTCGTTGTTGCCTGCGAGATCTGTCGTAACCTTTCCATTGGTACCGAATGTGGTATCCAGGCTTCCGTTTGTATTTAATCTGGCAATGGCAATATCCCTGAAGGAGCCTGTGAAAGAATGTCCGGCCACCAAGATCTTGCCGTCATTCTGTATAGCCAGCGTTTGGGCTACATCCTCGTTGGAGCCGAAAGCAACCGTAACAATACCTGTACCATTAAAAGAGGTATCCAGCGTCCCGTCTGCATTGAGCCTTACCACTACAAAATCCTTCCGGTTGGCACTGTTCGTGCTTTCCCAGTATCCTACGGCTACAATTTTCCCGTCCTGCTGAATTTTCATATCATACAGTACAGCATCATCTCCTCCGAGGGATACCGTTGTTGAACCGCCGGTACCAAAAGTGGTATCCAGCTGGTTCGAAGCACTGAACCTGAAGAATTTGAAAGTACGGGACGTGCTGTAGGTTCCCACCACCATTCTCTGGCTGGCATCAATTTCTATGGAGCGTCCGTAAGCACCGCTGTTATATACGGAAAAGCCTGAATTTCCAAAGGAGGTATCCAGCGTTCCTTCCTGGGAAAAAACAAGACCGGAAAGGAGTACTGAACAAAAAGTAAAAATCTGTTTCATCGTTATCATTTTTTGACTGTGCAAAAATAACTTATTTATCAATCGGATCAAACAGATTTCTGAGATACCGGATCATCATAAGAGGGATGAGATCATCTGCTTTTATACAACAGCCCCGCAGACAAATATCTGCAGGGCTGTTATAAAATTAGGGTGAAGCTTTATTTATCTGAGTGCAGACAATGCTGCAGTATAATCCGGTTCATCGGCTATTTCCGCTACCTGCTCCGTGTAGATGATCTTGTTGTCTGCATCGGTAACAATCACCGCACGGCTCAGCAGTCCCTGGAACGGAGAATCGGAAATTGTCAGTCCGTTATCGTCCCCAAAAGTTCCCCTGAAATCGGAAAGCGTTTCCACATGGGTTAATCCTTCAGCGGCGCAGAACCTTCCGAGGGCAAAAGGCAGGTCTTTTGAAACATTGATTACCACCGTGCCTTCCAGTCCTCCGGCTTCTTCATTGAATTTCCTGGCTGATTTCGCACAGGTAGGCGTGTCCACACTCGGAAAAATATTGAATACCTTTTTCTTTCCTTCAAAAGTTCCCAGGGTCTTCACCTGCAACCCGGAATCCACCAATGCAAAATCGTTGATGGAACTTCCTACAGAGGGCAAAGTCCCGATGGTATGCACTTCGTTTCCTTTTAATGTAATTACTGACATTGTTTTATTTTTTTAAGTTGATCAAATGTACTTAAAATCCGGGCATAAATAAAAAACTGCCTATTAAATAATTCCAAAAGAAAAATTGGAAGGGGTGACAGGTATTTTTATATCTTCGCGGAAATATTTAAAAATTGATAACCATGCGAAAAAAAATAACGCTTCTGTTGTTCGCGGTTCCTGTATTCGGGTGGGCCCAGTCTGTAATGGGCAACATCAACTCCGGAGCGGTATCTGCCGGCAATTTTGCGCATTCGGTGGGGGAAATCTATGTCATCCCTACGGATGCAGACCAGGCCAGTTCAGGCACCATGGGAATGCTCTACCAGTCCGTTCTGCAGATCCTGGGTGTTTCAGAACTTGAAAAAGACCAGGTAAAAGTGTACCCCAACCCTACTGCCGATTTCATCCATGTAAAGCTCTCCTCTAAAAGCAAAATTGAAAGCGCTGCCGTATATGACCTTTCCGGCAAGCTTGTGATGCAGTCAAAGCTTGAATCGGAAAAGCTTGACCTCCGGATGCTTCCGCAGGGAATTTATATGGTCGTTTTCAAAAATTCCGACCTCCAACCTATTAAAATCATTAAAAAACCTTAACAACCACTACTCATGAAAAAACTTTACGCTGCAATAGGATTATTTTTGGCCACTTTTGCCAGTGCGCAGGTGCCGCAGGCTTTCAGTTACCAGACCATCGCCTTCAATGCTTCGGGAGCTCCCGTTGCCAACGGAAACGTTGCCTTCAGGATCAGCATCCTGGAGAACTCTGCTACCGGAACGGTTTTGTATACGGAAACCCAGACCAAAACCACCAATGCCAAAGGCCTGGTGAACCTGAATATCGGCCAGGGAACGGCTACTGCAGGAAACTTCGGCGCCATCATCTGGGGAAGCAGCCCCAAATTCGTGAAAGTGGAAATGGACCCGGCGGGCGGAAGCAACTATACCAATGTAGGAGTGAATCAGCTGATGAGCGTACCGTATGCACAGGTGAGTAAAACGGTTATAACCGGAGCCGGACAGGGAATCACGCTGGTATCGCCGAACGGAACCAGTTATACGCTGGGAGTGAATGACGGAGGAACGCTGAGCCTTCCTACAGGCTCAAGTTCTACAGGAAACACGCTGCCTTCCAATCTTTATATGTACGGGACATACAATTCTTATAATCCGTCGTCCGCTGAACTGTTAAGAGGAAACGGACTTCCGAAGATCGGTTACAAATATTTCCAGGCCAACACCCAGATAAAGTTTTTAGCTTCACCAGGCAACGGTGCACAGACCTATGGTTCAGATTCTAATGGATCAATTGTAGCCAATGGAAGCAGCTACAACATTACATCCAATGGGTTCTATCAGATTTCTGTTAAATACAATATGGGTTCGCAGATTATAGCGCAACTTGTCAATTCTGTTCCTGAAATTCAGTTCTCAGGGAGCTATCCACAACCTACAAGCAATACATCCTATAATGCTTCAACCGGAAAATTTACCATGAATGTATTCGGTGTAACGTCTACCAGCGGACCGACCTTCAGGATCGTACTTGGAGGCACTTTGAACCCGGAGTATCTCGGAGACAATTTAAATGACGGCTCGTTTGATGTAAATGGTACCCACATAAGTTTTCCAAACCTGACTTCCACTCCTAAAAATTACAAGATTGAATTTAATGTCAATTTTGATGCAACCGGAACGTATACCATTACCCAGTTATAAATCCAAAGAGGCAGCCGCCTCTTTTTTTTTGCAATAAGGGCTAAAAAACAATCATAATTACTAAATTTGTGAGTCTTAAAAAAATCAAATAATAAATAACAGTATAATGTCAGACAAATCAAAAATCTACTACACCCTCACGGATGAGGCTCCTATGTTGGCAACCCACTCGTTTTTACCGATTGTAAAAGCGTTTACCAAATCTGCAGACATCGAGATTGCCGTTCCGGACATTTCTTTGGCAGGAAGGATCCTGGCCAACTTCCCTGAGTTTTTGAAAGATGACCAGAAAACCGGTGATGCTTTGGCAGAGCTGGGGCAGCTGGCTACCCAGCCTGATGCCAATATTATCAAGTTACCCAATATTTCTGCTTCCGCACCTCAGCTGGATGCTGCCATCGCAGAACTGCAGGCGAAAGGGTTTGCCGTTCCGAATTATCCGGCAGAACCTAAAAACGAAGAGGAAAAAGCCATTAAGGCCAAATATGCAAAAGTACTGGGAAGTGCGGTAAACCCGGTGTTAAGAGAAGGAAATTCTGACAGGCGTGCCCCGAAGGCCGTTAAAAATTACGCCAAAGCCAACCCTCACCGGATGGGAGACTGGGCTTCCGACAGCAAAACCGATGTAGCCCATATGGAAAGCGGGGATTTCTACGGAACTGAGACATCAGCCACTGTAGAGCATGCCACCCGATTCAAAATCGTCTTCAAAGGAAACGACGGTTCTGAAACCCAGTTAAAAGATTTTGCCAACCTGCAGGCCGGGGAAGTAATCGATTCTTCCGTGATGAGCCTGAACGCCCTTAAAGCTTTTGTTGAGCAGGCGATTAGCGAAGCGAAGAACAGAAACGTCCTTCTTTCCGCCCACCTGAAAGCCACCATGATGAAAATCTCCGATCCTATTATTTTCGGTGCCATCGTAGAAACTTTCTTCAAAGAGGTCTTCACAAAATATGCAGATACTTTCAGATCGCTGGACATCAACCCAAACAACGGCCTTGCCGATCTTTTTGATAAAATCAAAGGGAATGAGCAGGAAGCCAACATCAAAGGAGATATCGAGGCTGCACTGGTCAACGGACCGCGGGTCGCTATGGTGAACTCCGATAAAGGAATTACCAACTTCCATGTTCCTTCCGACATCATTGTAGATGCTTCGATGGCTGCCCTGGTAAGAGGCGGCGGGAAGATGTGGAACGCAGAAGGCAAAGAGGAAGATACGGTATGCATTATCCCGGACCGTTCTTATGCCGGATTCTACCAATCTGTCATCGATGATATGAAGGCTCACGGAAAACTGGATCCTACCACTATGGGTTCTGTTCCGAACGTGGGACTGATGGCCCAGAAAGCTGAGGAGTACGGTTCCCACGACAAGACCTTCCAGGCGGCTGCCGAAGGAACCATCGAAGTTCAGGATGAATCCGGAACTGTTCTTCTGTCCCAGAAAGTAGAGAAAGGCGACATCTTCAGGATGTGCCAGACCAAGGACGCCCCGATCCAGGATTGGGTGAAACTGGCAGTGAACAGAGCAAGGCTTTCCGATACACCGGCTATTTTCTGGCTGGATAAAGGCAGAGCCCACGACAGGGAGATGATCAAAAAAGTAGAAAAATACCTGGCTTATCACGATACCAACGGTCTTGACATTAAAATCCTTGATGTAAAAGATGCCATGACGGAAACCCTGAAAAGAGCAAGGGAAGGAAAAGATACCATTTCCGTTTCAGGAAACGTATTAAGGGATTACCTGACCGATCTTTTCCCGATCCTCGAGCTGGGGACATCGGCAAAGATGCTTTCCATCGTACCATTGATGAACGGAGGAGGACTGTTCGAAACCGGAGCGGGAGGTTCTGCGCCTAAGCACGTGGAGCAGTTTGTGGAAGAAGGTTACCTGAGATGGGATTCACTGGGTGAGTTCCTGGCATTACAGGCATCTCTGGAACACCTGGCACAGACCCAGGGAAATACAAAATCCCAGGTGCTGGCCGATGCGCTGGATGAGGCCAATGCCAAATTCCTGGCTACCGATAAATCGCCTGCCAGAAAAGTAGGTCAGATCGATAACAGAGGTTCCCATTTCTACCTGGCGATGTATTGGGCTGAAGCCCTTGCCCAGCAGACTGCGGATGCTGAGCTGGCCGCTCAGTTTGCACCGGTAGCACAGGCCATGCAGGAAAATGAAGAGGTGATCAATCAGGAACTGATCGGTGCACAGGGCAAACCACAGGATATCGGCGGGTATTTCAAAGCGGATACCTATAAGACCTATGTAGCCATGAGACCGAGCACGGTACTTAATGAAATCATTGACGGAATTTAAGAAATCCGGAAATATAAAACAGAAAAGCTCCTTTAGATAAAGGAGCTTTTCTATTGATGCTATATCGGATCAATCATGCCGGTTATCAGCTGATGTACAGAGTGTAACGGAATTCCTTTCAATACATATCATAATGAAAATGTCGCTGAAGTCATCATTTTTATCTTTGTCAAGCTCATGACATCTGCCTTTTCCTTCAAGAATCATCCCGAAAAATAAGATGCGGACTGTTTATCCGGGCATACATTCTCTTTAAAAATGATAATCTTACCTCTTCCTGTCAGCCTTACCATCATAATTTAAACAATCCTTGTAACTTTCAGGCATAGAAATACCCCTGAAAAAAGAAGCATCCAACTCCGGTTTTTTCAGGGGCAACCTTTCATTTAAATTCCGTAATAAAGAAAATTGCTAAGAAGAATTTTCAGCGGGATTTGTTGTGTAGCTAGCTATTTATTTATTTTACAGCGGCCTTTGCTTTTTCAGATTCCATCAGGTGATGTTCTAATGTAGGCAATGTTTTGCTGGCAAATGCTTTCAGGGAGGCATCTCCGCCTGCGGAAGCTTCCTGCTTGAACAAAGCGATGGTCTTCTCATGGTCCATTACCATCATATCGGCATACGCACGGTCGAATTCCGCACCCTTTTTCATTTTCAGTTCATCATACTTCTTCTGCATATCGGCATCTACGCTTGCCGGTAAAGTATATCCTGCTTTGCTTGCCCACGCTTTCAGTTCATTATTGGCTTTGGTATGATCGGTTACCATCATTTTCCCAAGAGATTTAATGGTAGCGCTGTTGCCGTTGGTAGAAGCCAGCTGTCCGGCCATCACTTCCATCATTCCGCCCATTGCTGCTGCATCGGTGAATTTTTTATCCTGCGTATTCAGTGTTCCTGACGCGGAGGTAGTGCCTGCCGTCGTAGCAGAATCGGATACCATTGCTGAGGAATCGGTTCCCGTCATCCCTGAATCTGCCGGAGCCGTCATTGCGGTACTGTCTGCTGTTGCATCGGTTGCCGTCGTTTCATTTTTTTTGCAAGCTACCATTGAAGCTACCGCTAAAATGGCCAAAATTGAATTTTTCATATTATAATTTAATAGGTTAGTGATCTCTTTTATGTGAATTGACAATTCTATTACCGTAATGTAACAATTTATCTGCCAAAATGTTAATAAGCAGCACTTCCTGCCTATATTTTTACCGATTTGTTTGTATGGTTACCTGATAGGGAACCGACGTTCATTACCGGACGCCTGAAAGCTGCAAATATAATTCTGATAATCAATTTATTAAATCACCCATAATCCGGATTATTTTTTGTATGTTTGCAAAAGCATTTATAAAACGGGTTTCTGCCTTTGCCATTCTGTTCAAGTTAACCTCACCATTTTTCTTCCAGTTTAGCTTCTTCAGCCGCCTCCTAACTCTGATTAGTTGACCACCTGCCTGGAGACGAAAACCGGAACTGTTTTCTGCAATCCTTTCAGATCAATTGGAAAAAATAAATGATTCATCTACCGGTGATGATAAGGCCTGGCCTGCTGATCCGGAATGAAGGGAAATCCATAACCCTGTCCGCTGTCTGCAAGGATAACGGATGGGAGCAATAACAAAGCAATAATCCGGCAATGATAAGTTCCGCGCCGTTATTCTGAATATGTACTGAAATCCGAGGGGAATATGACCGGAATATTATCATGAGTTTTAAAGATTTACATTTAATCAACCCTATTATCCGCGCCGTTACGGAAGCAGGTTATTCAAAACCTACTGCCGTACAGGAGCAAACCATTCCGCTCATCCTGTCCGGGCAGGACGTGGCAGCATGTGCACCGGAAGGATCGGGAAAAACTTCAGCATTTATTATGCCCGTCCTTCAGCTGCTGAAAAAGAATACTCCTGAACATCAGGAAATCCGGGCCCTTATCCTTGCACCGACTGTTGATCAGGTAACCGGGATTGAAGACCACTGCAAACAATACAGTAAGTACCTTCCGCTGTCGCAGCTTTCCGTTTCCGAAGGAGAGCCTGCCAGCAGCCAGCTTGCCGCACTCAGAAAAAGGGTGGATCTGCTGATTGCAACGCCGGGAAGGCTCCTGGAACTGTTGAATCAGCGAAAAATCAATCTGGCAAGAATAGAGCTCTTCATCTTGGATGAAGCCGATAAAATGACCGATCCGGTGACCGCTGAACAAATAAAAAAAATCCTGCTGCTGGTTCCCGGGAAAAGGCAGACGCTTCTTTTTTCCCAGGTAATGACCACTGCAATAAGAACCATTACTGACAGCCTGTTAAAAAAACCTGTACAGGTACTCATCAGTACGGGAACGGCATTCCAGGCTACTCATGATCAGGGCGGCACAGACAGAAAAACATTCCGCAAGCCGGCAGATATCCCGGCTGTATCACCATAAACACAATACGATATACAATACTAATTTTTTAATACCATTACCATGCAAGAAGGCACAGTAAAATTTTTCAACGAAACAAAAGGTTTCGGATTTATTGCTCCGGCAGACGGAGGTAACGACATTTTTGTACATTCTTCCGGACTGAAGACCAGATCAATCCGTGAAAATGACAAAGTTGTTTTCGAAGTACAGAAAAGCGACAAAGGATTGAATGCTGTAAACGTACAGTTAGCCTAAACTGAAAATTACCAAGTAGTATAAAAGGAATCCCTGACGGGAACAGACTGCACTTTCCGGCAACGGACCGTATCGGCTGATCTCTGAATATATTACCAAAAAATCGTAAAGGTGCAAAATACGTTTATGATGTTATGTT
>NZ_CAJYMO010000152.1 GCF_913776365.1 uncultured Chryseobacterium sp.
CTGCCGGTCAGTCAGGCGAAGATATTTCTTTGTCATGAACTCTGATTTTGTGGTGAAATACAAAGTTCCGACTGACCGACTTATTTTACAAATTATTTCTAAATTTCTTTTTAAACAAGCTCTTATAATTGATGGAACAAAGGTCAGTATATCCACAGGCAAAAAAGTAACCGGATCCGCGAAGGATGTATCCGGATCGTGAATCCGTCACAAAACAGGATCGTACTGCAGGTCTGTAATCGTTTGGTTCTGCAAAGTGAGGCAGAATCCGAAATCGTGGTTATAGTAATCCTGAATCAGTAATTGGGTATAAATGATTCCCTGAGAGTCAATTTCCACCAGGACGTCCCAGATATCAAGCCCGTTGAACCAGTCCGGATCTGTTTTCTCAGGTTTATAATCGCTATCGGCAGCTTTGTAAAATGCGATGAGTTCTTTTTCCAGTCCCGAAAGCCATTCAAAATGACAGATCAGCTGAAGAAGGATGAATTCGTCAGGCTGTATTTTTGAGAAGATATCGATGTCTCCGGTCTGCACATTTTTATTGAAGATCACCAGTTTCGTGATCCGTGTTGAAAAGGCGATCCGGTACATGCTTTCTTCACGGCTTACGGTAAAGTCATCAAAAGAAAGCCGGATCTGTTTTTTCGGTTCCGATGCCTCTCTGAGATCACGGTACTGCTTTTCCCTGACGTTAACAACAGGATTTCCTTTCCTGAGTTTCAGGATAAGTTTCAGGGCTTTTTCCTTTTCTTTTTTCCCGGCAGTGCTGATAACGGATTCCAGAATTTTTTCAGCTTTGTTGCGGTATCCCAAAAGGTGATAGGATTCAGCAAGGATGTAATTTTCTTCAAAAGACCTTTCTTTCTCCTGCAGATCATAAGTGAGGTCAAATAATTGATGAACCGTATGTACTGAAACTGTTGTTCTTTTAAATTCCAGTGACAGTTCTATAAAATAAGGGAGTAGTCCGCTCATTATGTTTCAATTGTAAAAGTAAGGCAGAAGCCGGTCGGTCTGAATCCGGGACCTGCCGTGGAGTATTTGAAAAGCATGCATTACAATAGGGCCGTAATGGTGCCGTGGCCAATAGGTTTATCACCCTCGAAAAAGTCGAAGTCCATTCCTTCATACAGGGTTCCGGTAAGCTTCTCCGGCTGAAGCAGGGTAACTTCGGAAGTAACCGTGTCTCCCGGAAACACCAGGTCTTCTTCACCGCTGAATTTCTGGATGGCAATAAACAGGTTTTCATCGAACGGGAATTTGATAACGGGCCTGTGATCTGAAGATACGGGTGCGGTAAGCCCGCCTGCTTCGGTAGAATCATAGGTCAGCAGAGCGGTAAAATGAGATGTTGTATTCATAGAATAAATTTTGTAAACAGGCACAAGATCTGTGCCTGTTTCTTCATGTTATTTACACGGTACCGGATCCAGCACATCGTTATATACGGCTTTGGAGGCATCTTTGTAAACCAGGTGGCCGTTGTTTTTCGGATCGGTCAGCTCGCCGGTTTTACCATACAGTTTGCCGTTTTCAATTTTCATGATTTTGGTTTCCGTCTGTTTACTGCCTTCAATGGTATAGTCATATAGCAATTCCATTTCATGGTCAGAAATCAGTTTTCCGGAAAGCGTGCCTGTTGCGCCGTCCTTTTCCCAGGGCTGCCAGGTCATCCGGCCTTTCACATCGTTACCGGAAACCGTGAGCTGTACGGTAGTGGTATCTTTATTTTCCGCTCTCAGAAAACAGTAATCCCCTTTCAGCGGGGTTGCGGAAACCTGTTCCGGCTGTTCGTTTTTTGTTTCTGCCGTACCATCCGTCTTATGTTCCTTGCTACAGGAAAAGGTACAACATATCACACCAAGGGTGATAGGGAAAGAAATTATTTTTTTCATATCATCAGATTGTAAAGAAAATCAAATATGCTGAATTGTTTCCAAATAAAAAAGAGAAACCCTAAAGTTTCTCCTTATGATCATTAGATTTGGAAATTTACCACGGACTGATCCCTGTCTTGTCCTCAATATCGTTGCTGAAGTATTGGCCGGTCGGGCCGTTTTCACCGATCAGGGTGTGCTTTACGATAAATGAAGCGGCACTTTCTACGGAACCCGGACCGCTGTGATGGTTGAAATCCGTTGCGGTATAGCCGGGATCAATGACATTCACCTTAAAAGGAAGCGCTCTCAGTTCATAGGCAAGAACAATGGTATAGGCATTCAAAGCGGATTTAGAAGGCCCGTACGCTGCATTTTTAACATGGTAATATTTCCATTCCGGATCGCTGTGCAGCGTCAGTGAGCCAAGACCCGAGGTAATATTGCTAATTCTCGGGCTTTCCGATTTTTTAAGCAGTTCCAGAAATGCCTGGGTAACCGTAATGGCCCCGAAAAAATTGGTTTCGAATACTTCCCTGATGTTTTCAACAGCGGTAGATTCTGCAGTCTGTGGCTGAACGCCGAGAATTCCGGCGTTGTTAATCAGGATATCCAGCTTCCCCTGTTCCTTTTCAATCTGTTCTTTTGCTTTCAAAACAGATTCCTGGTGGGTAACATCCATCTCAATGGCTTTGATGTTCTGAAATCCTTTTTCACCCAGTTCTTTTACTGCTTCCTGGCCTGCGGCAAGGTTGCGGCTGCCCAGGTAAATGAATAATCCTTTTTGGGAAAGTTGTTTGGCGGTTTCCAGCCCGATGCTTCTGTTGGCTCCTGTGATCAATACGGTTTGCATATTTTTTTATTTAATGAATTACTGAAGCAAAATTCAGCCAATTTTTCCGGCCGGCATTTGCCATTTGGCAAAAAGAGAGTATCCGGCGGAAGATCTGATGATTCAGCTTTAGCTACAGGTGAGCAGGTTTAGCCGAAGCCGGATGTATGCCGTTATCATGTTATCGGGCTGAAGCCCGACGCTATTGATTGATTGATTGATTGATTGATTGATTGATTGATTGATTGATTGATTGATTGATTGATTGATTGATTGATTGATTGATTGATTGATTGATTGATTGATTGATTGATTGATTGATTCGAATGATTAAACCCAAAACACCTCAAATCATGTATGATATCAAATCCACATTTTTTCACAGCTTCACATTCTTCCTGATCCTGCTCAGTGATGACTGGGTGACGCCAAGATAGGAAGCGATGTAAGATAGCGGGATCCGGTTTACGGCAGAAGGGTAGATCTCCATAAATTTCAGGTAGCGCGTCGTGGCATCTTCAGACACCAGCGGGCTTCTTCTTTCGACCTTCTGCATCAGGGCCCGGGAAATAATCTTATGCACAATAGCATCAAAGCCTACAATGGTCTGTAAAAGCTCCATCCAGTCTTTTCTTTCAAAAATAATCAATGTACAGTCGGTGACGGCCTGTACATAAGCACTGGAGCAGATCTGGTTATCAAAGCTCTCGAGATCGACCACCAGGTTATTTTCCTCGATAAAATATTTGGTGATTTCTTCGCTTTTGTTATTGTAGTAGCAGACCCGCAGAATACCGTCCATCACAAATCCTACCTGCTTCGCTATTTTGCCGGCTTCGGAAAAATATTCCTCTTTCGGAACCGTAATTTCCTTAGCCTTTGCGGTAATAAAATCCATCTGCTGCGGATTGAGGTTGCCGAATTTCAGGATAAAATCAAATAATGCTTTCATGCAGGCAATTTAAGCAAAGTTTGAGGTCCGGCATTTGTCATTTGGTAAATTTTTTCTTTATCCCGTCGATTGCCGGTGCAGATGATATGCCCTGAAATAAAACCGGTAAGGTCCCATGGTGAGGCCTTACCGGAGATCAATTAATTCCTGAATGATTAGGTTATGATAAAACAGGGACCGAGATTTCTGCAGCCTGTTATTTTATGGTAATACTCATGTTGGGAACCACGATATCACCGGTAGATCCGGTATAGCGCTGGGCAAATATTTCTATGTAGTCATTCGTATTGAGCTCGGTAGTACCGTTGATAGGAAGTACCACGATATCATTGGCGGCAGACCCTCTTCCGTAAACTTTATATTGCGTAAGAGCGGTACCGTTTTTGGCGATGTAGATGATGTAAGTCCCTGCTGCCGGTACCTGGAAAGAAACGGATCCTGATACCTGGAAAATTCTTTTCTTCTTACCTAAATATCTCAACCGGTTCGGTACATTGTCTGTAGAAAACCTGAACAGGTTGGATGAGGTGGAAACGGAAGTTGCCGTTCCTATCTTTACGATATTACTTGGGTTGGAAGTATTGAAGCTGACCCCGATCCCGGTGCCTACCGCATAGTCCACCGTAAAATCACCCACCGCATTGGCGTCGGTCTCCGTAGGGATTCCGGCTGCTCTTACATTCCAGCTGTTGTTGAAATTATATCCTGTATAGGTTCCGGTCGTGTATGGCCTTACATAACCGGCAGTAGTGTTTCCTGTAAAGACCACGGATTCCATCACCGCATCGCCGGTAATGGTAAGTCCGGCGGCAGAAACGTCAAAGCCCACGGCGGTACCGTTTACCTGGCTGAAGCCGCCCTGTTTTTCTACCAGCATGAAAGTGCCGGTAAATCTTTCATAAGTCCCGCTGTTGTTCCCGAACCAGCCCATATTGCTGAGCAGCAGCTGGGTAATATTATTATAGGTGATCCCGTTTGTATTTCCGGTGAACTGGATAATGCTGGCGAATACCAGTCCGAATCCTGAAATGGTGCCCACAGCATTGGAATTGGCAACAATACAGTCGCGGACCACTAAATTCTGGGTAGCAGAGGCATTCAGGTTGAAGACCGTACCTCCGGGAGCGGTCATAGTTAAGCTCCTGATGCTGCCACCGGTGGCTCCGTCGAAGAGGGTGCCGGAAGTCCGGGACAGGATATCATTTTCAGAGTCCAGTCCGGAGATATAAGCATTGTTGATATCAATAGGAAGGTCAAAATTAATCTGGCCGTTGATTTCATACAGGGTATTGGCATCCAGTACATATTTGGTATTGTTACCGGCAGTACGTTCGGCAGCCAGTACGGTAGCCAGTACATCGGTGGATTTGATGCGCTTGAAATTGGATCTTCCTGTCAGGCCGCTGGCAATGGGAGACCAGGAAGCGGCGGAGCTTGCGTAGTAATAAAACAGTTTTGCCGTAGTATCATATACCATTAGTCCGTCTGCGGGTGAAACAATGGCATTCCGTTGGGCAGTGGTCATTCTCGGGGCCAGCATTCCCCGTGTGGTGGAGCTCATATCCAGCAGGGCACTCGCATCCGGCGCAGATGTTCCTATTCCCACTTGGGCTTTACCCGTCAGAAATATCAGTAGGAAAATCAATGAGAGGGAGATTGCGGAATTGTTGCTATTAGGTTTGTAAAAATTCATCATAAAAAAGTTAAATTAAATAATTCAGGCGTAAATTTTGAGGACACTGCAGCATTTGATTTTTATTTTTTAGCCTCATAATCAATGTAATACCCTGTTTTCCGGCAAATGTAATAATTCTCTTAATAATGATTTGTGATTAGGATCACAAAGATTTCAAAAAGAAGGCAACAAGTCTGCTGACCGTATCCCGTGACCGGAAAAATTTAATTATTGATCGGTAAGACCTGAAAAAGCCGGAAAAATGAAAATTTTCCGGCTTTGTTTAATAGATGATCTATCCTGTTAAGCGTTTCAATTAGTCTGTCAGCACCGGGATGAGGTGTTCCCAGTTCAGCTGCTTTGCAAAATCCAGGGCTGTTTTTCCGGTATTGGTCTTTATATGTTTATCGGCTCCTGCCTTTAATATCACCTCTACGGAACTGAGGTTCCCGGCGATTGTTTCCGTGTGCAGAAGCGTATACCCATCAGCGTCCCGGCCTGTTATTTCAGCGGGATTTTCAGTGATGAATTTGAGAAACTCACCTTTCATATTTCTGCTCATCGGATGTTCGGTAAGATGCTCCGGGTGTTCCTTCTGTTGATATACTACTTCAATATCATTGAAATCCCCGAAATCCAGCTGCCATGCCTGATCGTGGGCTTTTCTCTCAGCCGGAGACATTTCCGAACGCATCTGCTGTATGGTAAACCCGCCGTATGCTTTCGGCAGTACGGCTGCTGAGGAGGAGAATAATTTTGAAAGGCCGGTTTGTTTTTTGGTCTTCTGGGGCATGGCAAAAAGCCAGTCGCTGATTTCATTCAGGGCAATTTCCACATCATCCCCGACCTTGATATTGGTCAGTTCATTAGGTTGGTTGATGAGGCGGCCTCTTATACGATCGCCGTTAAAATGAACTTCATTGATCCACATATGCTCAACGACAGGACTGTCAGAAGCCGGATCTTCCTGAGAAAAAGCAACCTTTACACAGGATACGCTGAGGGCCGGAATGATCCTCCGGTATTCCCATGATTGCTCTCTCCAGAAATATCTGAAAGTTTCCTGCGCTTTCCTGTAGGCTTCAGCCATTTCCGGATCCGCACCGTCGGCGAAAAAGATGGGATTGTTTTCCATTATATTTTTTATTTTGTGATTAAGTTTGTCTTAAAAGAAGACATTGCCTGTTCCTGAGAAATAGTGATCCGGATACTTTTTTATGGCAAGTCTCTTTTATTTCCGCATTTCGGACAGAAAGCAGCCTTGTTCGTGCGATAAGGTTTTCCGCAATTTTCGCAATCCGGGCCATATAAATCGACGAAATGATGCATGACTGCGTTTGGATTCGTTTCTTCATATCCGGTAGTTTCTTTATAGTAATCGAGCAGTTTTCTGAAATTTTCACTGACCGGGGCTCTCATCATGTTTTTTGCATTCTGAAAACCTTCAGCCAGGAATTTTTCCGCGATTGCAGCTTCTTCGGAATCGAGCATCGGCATATCCGTCCGGCATCTCCAGCAATATCTGATTTTCATACCTCAGACATCTTTTATGAAATCTTCATACTCGTAATAAAACCTTTCGAAGCCGTCCATCTTTTCCACGAAAAAAGCAAAGGTTTCCTGCCAGGTGTTTTTATTGAAAATGGAGACTCCGGTCTTTTCCACCCAGATCCTTGCCATTACTTTCCCGTTTTCCAGGGTATAATATTCGTCTTTAGTAAAGTCACCGATGAAATCTTTCAGAATGTCTTCCAGCGACCAGATTTTTTCATAATACGCATTCCGGAATACCTCATCTTTCATCTCGATATCCAGGGACACTTCCGCTTTCCTGTTATCTGCGTAAAATTTAAAGGCCATATCCTTGACTTTGGTGTCATACAGAATCCATTTTCTCGGAAAAGATTTCCCGAAGGCCGTCCAAAACTCTTTCTTTAACTGCTGTGCTTCCTGTTTACTGAACATAACACAAAAATAGGGAATTTGAATGAAATGAAATAAAATAAGGGGTTGGATGAGGGATGGACGGTCAGTCCGCATACCGGATATTCTGCTTAAGGTGACCGGTGCTTTCTTTAGATTTAAAAAACTAAAGCGACGGTATGCATCATCGTCGGCTATACCTGGGAAAGGGTAAAATAAAATTCCTACAGGCCGGGAAAAGAGAAAAGCAGGTCATAGACAATACCGTACATTCATTGATCCCGTCCCAACATCCTTTCTTTCCGCTTCCTTAATTCAAACAATTTTCTTATTTTTGTTGTAATGCTGTCTAAAAAATCTCAATACGCGTTTAAAGCGCTGTCATATCTTGTGGAAAAAAGAAATGACGGCCCTGTTCTGATTTCTGAAATTGCAGAGCATAAGAAAATCCCGTTGAAATTCCTGGAAAACATCCTGCTTCAGCTCAGGAAAGCCGATATCCTGGACAGTAAGAAAGGAAAAGGCGGCGGTTATTTTTTCCGGGAAAAGCCTGAGGATGTTTCCCTTTCCCGGATCATCCGCCTGGTGAACGGACCAATTGCGCTTTTGCCCTGTGTGAGTCTCAACTTCTACGAAAAATGCGATGACTGCACTGAAGACCATTGCGGCCTGCATGACGTATTGATTGAAGTCCGGGACGCTTCTCTGAATATCCTGGACAGAAAAACCATCATGGACCGGGTAGACTGATCCTGGCTCTTTTCCTGAAATTGTTAGTCTACTTATTTGGTAGGATAATTATTTTATCAGATATTTGTATTACTTCAAATGAATAAACGATGATTTCAACAGAAGATGCAGATACGCTGAAACAGCTTCCGGCAGAGGAGGGACTGAAATTTATTTCAGCCCGGTTTCCCGAAACAGCGGTTTTTTCCACTTCGCTCGGCCAGGAAGATCAGGTACTCACCGATATGATTTTTCGCAACAGGCTTCCGGTACAGGTCTTTACGCTCGACACAGGAAGGCTTTTCAATGAGCATTACGATCTTCTTTCCCAGAATAATTCAAGATACGGCATCCGGACGAAAGTATATTTTCCGGAGGCATCCGATGTGGAAAGCTTTGTTAATGATAAAGGGGTTAATGCATTCTACCATTCGGTTGAAAACAGGAAAGCGTGCTGCTTTATACGCAAGGTGAAACCTTTGAACCGGGCACTTCACGGAGCAAAAGTCTGGATTACCGGCCTTCGCTCCGAACAGTCGGAAAACCGCGAAGGAATGCCTGTCATCGAGTGGGATGAAGAGCGGCAGCTGTACAAATACAATCCGCTGATTGACTGGAATTACCGGCAGGTGCTGGAGTACCTGGAGCACTATAAGGTTCAGGAACTTCCGTTGCACAAAAAAGGATTCATCAGTGTGGGATGCCAGCCCTGTACAAGAGCTATTACCGAAGGCGAAAACCCGAGGGCAGGACGCTGGTGGTGGGAGAGTTCACACAAGGAATGCGGACTGCATTCCCGTTAATTAAAATTTAATTCATTCATGGATATACCGAAATTAGACTATCTGGAACAGCTGGAAGCCGAAAGCATTTACATGATGCGTGAAGTAGCAGCGCAGTTTGAAAAACCGGCCTTGCTCTTCAGCGGCGGAAAGGATTCCATTACACTGGTGCATCTGGCCGGAAAAGCATTTGCTCCGATGAAAATACCGTTTCCACTGGTGCACATCGATACGGGGCACAACTTTCCGGAGGCTTTGCACTTCAGGGACCAGCTGGCAGAAAATAGAGGAGCAGAGCTGATTGTACGGAAGGTGGAAGATACCATCAGGACAAAAAATCTGACGGAGCCCAAAGGCAAATTTCCTTCCCGTAACTGGCTGCAGACCCATACCTTGCTGGATACCATTGAGGAATTCGGTTTCGATGCCTGTATCGGCGGTGCCCGGAGGGATGAAGAGAAGGCAAGGGCCAAGGAACGGTTTTTCTCCGTCCGCGATGAATTCGGGCAGTGGGACCCGAAGCTGCAGCGCCCTGAACTCTGGAACATCTATAACGGAAGGATCAGCAAAGGTGAAAATGTGCGGGCATTCCCGATTTCCAACTGGACGGAGCTGGATGTCTGGAACTATATCCGGAAAGAAAACATTCAGTTGCCCTCCATTTATTTTGCCCATGATCGCAATGTGATTGAGCATGAAGGCCAGCTGATTGCCGTATCGGATTTTATACGGGTTGATGAAAAGGATACGGTGGTTACAAGGAAAGTCCGTTACCGGACCGTCGGAGACATGACGTGTACTGCTGCCGTAGAAAGCTCTGCCGGAACGCTGGATGAAGTCATCAGGGAAATCACGGCATCACGGATCTCCGAGCGCGGGGAAACGCGGATAGATGATAAAGTGACCGAGGCCTCAATGGAAGACCGTAAAAAAGGAGGTTACTTTTGATGAGTAATGAGCAATGAGCAATAAGTAATAGGTAATAATCAATTCAGCATGCCCTATTACTGTAATGTATTTATAAACAATCAATTTTAAACTTAAAAAATAATGAAAGGTGGATACGGGTGCTATTAAATTACCCTTTACCCATTACTCATTACCCATAAACAATGGACATACTAAGATTCATTACTGCCGGAAGCGTGGACGACGGGAAAAGCACCCTGATCGGAAGGCTTCTGTATGACAGTAAAAATATACTGGTGGATCAGCTTGAGGCACTGGAGAAGCAATCCAAAAATAAAAATGAAAACGGTATCGACCTTGCGATTTTAACAGACGGTTTAAGAGCCGAAAGAGAACAGGGAATTACGATTGATGTGGCGTACCGCTATTTCTCAACACCGAAAAGAAAGTTTATTATTGCCGATGCTCCGGGACATATCCAGTATACAAGAAATATGATCACGGGTGCATCAAACTCCCAGCTGATTATTATTCTTATTGATGCCAGGCAGGGAGTGATTGAGCAGACACGAAGGCACTCGATCATTGCTTCATTGCTGAAAATGAAAAATGTAGTGGTGGCCATCAATAAAATGGATCTTGTGCAATATTCGGAAGAGGTTTTTAACGATATCAAAGCTCAGTACGAACTGGTAGCAAAAAAACTGGAGCTGGAAAATGTAAGCTATTTCCCGATTTCCGCATTTTACGGAGATAATATTGTCGGCAGATCTGAAAACATGCCCTGGTATGAAGGCCCGGCGTTATTGGATTTTCTGGAAACCGTTGAGGTTAATCCGGATCAGGGCTTCAGCAGTCCCAGATTCCAGGTGCAGTATGTGATCCGCCCGCAAACGGATGAATTCCATGATTACAGAGGCTATGCCGGAGAAGTGATTTCCGGAATATATAAAAAAGGGGATGAAATTACCGTGCTGCCGCAAAACATCCAGACGAGGATTTCAAAGATTGAAACCGGTGGAAAAGAAGTGGATGCCGTTTTTGCCCGTCAGCCTGCCGTCCTGCATACGGAAGATGACATCGACATCAGCCGCGGCGATTTTATCGTAAAGACGGATGAACTGCCAAAAGTGGAAAATGAAATTGAAGCAGTAGCCTGCTGGCTTGACAAAAAGGTATTGAATGAAGGAAACAGATATTTTATTCAGCACAAAAGCAAGGTTGTTAAAGCGATTGTGAAAGAAATCGATTACAAAATTGATGTGAATACCCTGGAAAGAATACCGGTTCCGGATAGCATTACCTTAAATGAAGTGGCAAAGGTGCGTTTAAAAACAGCTTCACCGCTGGTGTATGACCGTTTTGAAGAAAACAATGCCACGGGAAGTGCTGTCCTGATTGATGAAACAAGCCATTCGACAGTAGGTGCCTTAATGATCTTATAAATTGAATCAGATGGTAATTTCAAGAAAAATCCAGCTCAGGCTGAATGTGTTTTTTGCTACGGTGGCTGTCCTGCTGATCACCTTTTTTTCAATGTACGAGATGGGATATCTCGATGAGCTGCTTACGGTTCTGGCAAAAGACAATTACATTTTCTACTGGATGCTTCTTGTCGGCTTTCTGGCAGAGATCGTAGCCGGTTCCATGGGAATGGGGTATGGTGTCATCTGTACGACTACGCTCTTATTTATCGGGATTCCTCCGCATGCGGTAAGTGCCAGCATCCATTCGGCCGAAAGTTTTACCACGGCAGCAGGCAGCATCAGCCATATCAGGCTGAAGAATGTCAGCAAAAGCCTTGTAAAGAAATTAGCCGTTCCGGCGGTCATCGGAGCCGTCATCGGAGCGGTTTCATTGACTTATCTCGGAGAATATTACTCTAAAATTACAAAAACGGTTATCTCGTTCTATACTTTGTATCTGGGAATCCAGATCCTATCGAATGCCTTTAAGGAAAAACAGGATAAAAAGCTGAAAAGGAAAACCAATTTGACAAGGCTGGGAGTAATCGGCGGATTTATCGATTCTTTTGCCGGCGGCGGCTGGGGGCCTCTGGTAACCGGAACACTGATCAGAAATTCTTTTACGCCGAGATTTGCCGTTGGCAGTTCTACCGTCGCAAAATTCGTTCTCACCCTTACGGCAGCCATTACCTTTATCTTCACCCTGGGCATCCAGCACTGGAATATTATTCTGGGTCTGCTGATCGGCGGCATTATTACCGCTCCTTTTTCGGCGATGCTCACGGCAAAGCTTCCGGTAAAGAGCATGTTTGTGGTCATCGGTACCCTGGTCATCATCATGAGTTCCATTACCATTTACAAATCAGTTTTTTAGCGGTACATACCGTAGATGTTGAAAAATAAAATCAGCGAAATATCTTTTCAGGCTTAAAAATATTCTACATTTACACCGCTAAAAAATTAACAATGAATATACATGTAGTGGCACTTTTTAAATTTAATGAAAACTACCTGATGGAAGCGGTGGAACTTTTTCAGACACTGGTACGGGAAACCCGGAAAGAAGAAGGCTGCCTTCAGTACGATCTTATTGAAGACAAAGACAACAAAGGAACTTTTTTCATGGTGGAATTATGGGCGAGCGAAGAGCACCTGAACCGCCACAACGGTCAGGACCACCTGCTGGATTTCAGAAGAGACGTTTCCAAAATGCTGGAAAGCTCAACCTTGGTCCACAAAGGATTTAAAACACTGTAATTATAATCCTCCTAAATTAGACCATTAAACTTATCAATAGCGTCGGGCTTCAGCCCGACGTAATGATAGCATGATAAAATCCGGCTTTAGCCAAAACATATTATAATTTGGCTAAAGCCGGATCATCATATCTCATAAAGTAAATGGGCTGAAGCCCATTTCTATTGACCGTATATTTATAGTATTCTATGTCATGGTCCGGCTTTACTTTATTTTAGGAACCAGATTTTCATCCATCCATTCTTTAATGGTAGTCGCTGTTTTGGATGTTTCTGTTCTTTTTTCCGTATCATGTAAGCCGTTGCCGATTGCCGTTAACATTTCAGTAAGGGAGATGGCAAATGCTTCGCTGGTATGATGCTTTTCCAAAAGAGTCTTTATATGATGCTTTTCTGAAACCTGCTGAAAACGGATCGTTTTTCCCGTTAATTCACTCATTTGTAATGCAATCTCATGGTAGCTGAGTTCTTCCGGACCGTGAATGGCAAACCCTTCAACACCCGTCCAGGTTGGATCTGTTAGGAATTCTACGGCTTTAGCAGCAATGTCTTTGATGGCGATCTGTGGAAATGGGTAATCTCCGTCCATGGGCAGAGAGAAAGTTCCCAGTGTTTTTAAAGAATTCTTTTGGTACAACAGGGTTTCAAAAAATACCGGGCAGCGCAATGCTCTTACGGATGCCCCGGATTGGCTGATGATATCTTCGCTCCGGTGAAGTGCGGTTATCAGACCTGCCTGCAGATGACTTCCTTTGCCGCCGCCGGACAGATAAACCACTCTTTTTGTCCCGGCCTTTTTAATGGCCCTAGAAGCTACTTCTGCAAATTCTTCGTAATAGGTATTTACATCTTCCTGGGTATTGCTCTGCGGTACACAGAAATAAACCGTATCACAACCTTGCAGGGCCTTTGTAAACTCATATTCGTCCAGCAAAGAGCCGGTGGCAACTTCCACTTTTTCTAAAATAGCGGCCGGTATTTTTTCAGGATTCCTGACAAAAACTCTGACCTCCTGTCCTTGCTCTACCAACTGCTGAAGAACCAGCGAACCCGTGTTGCCTGTCGGCGTTGTTACTAAAATCATAATTGACCTTTTTATGGTGTAATGAAGTACAAAGATGATGAGCCTGTTTTTTATAAACGTTGTCCTGGATTAACGTTTTCAGAGTTTTGATTTTAATCTGCTCAGCGTTTGCGGGGTGAGCCCCAGATAAGAGGCCACCATTTTGTTTGATAGCCTGGTCAGTAATTTCGTTTGATTGGTTAACACCCAACGGACTTTTTCGATGGCCTCTAATTTCTGGAAACAATAGATACGTTCCTGTGATTTGATATAGGCCAATTCTAAAATCTGCCGGTAGATAAAACCGAACTGCGGAACCGTTTCCACCAGATGAAAATAGTCGTCGCGGCTGATCACCAGCAATTCCGAAGGTTCGATAGTCTGCATGAACTCGAAAGCAGGTCTTTGGTTGATGAAGCTGGATACCGCAGTTCCGAAAGCATCTTCAAAATGGAAATACCTTGTACTTTCTTCTCCTTCATCAGTATTGCTGAAAAGCCTGATGCAGCCTTTATTTACAAAATAATACTGTTTGCAGATTTCGCCTTCTCTCAGCAGAAACTCGTTACGTCTGGTTTTTCTTAACTGAAAAAACGAGCAGATATGAGAAAGCGTTTCATCATCAGTTTCTGTTCTGGCTTTGATGTATTTTTCTAATTGGCTGTACATTCTAAATTCTGGTGCTTTTTAAGACGGCAGGTAGCTTTTAAATGGAGACGAAGCTGATCCGTTAGTTACTCTTAATTCATTTTTTCAGTTTACAAAGACGAATCAAAGGTAATCATTCTAATTGATAACCATTTTTGATAACATGAACCACGAAATGAAATTTATAAACTTCAAAGGTTCTGCTATTCTGTAATTTTAGGTGATATCTTCTTCCTACAAATAAAAGAAGCTGCCCAAATTTGGACAGCCTCTTTTTAGAAAAAATAGAAAGTATTGTTTTACAGGTGCATGGTCAATTTTAAATTATAATTAGTAAATTCACTATTCACTATTCACTATTCACTATTCACTATTCACTATTCACTATTCACC
>NZ_CAJYMO010000153.1 GCF_913776365.1 uncultured Chryseobacterium sp.
TAAAAGCTTACCGGACTTCCGGTAAGCTTTTACTATCTGTATGAAACGCTGCTGAAAATTACAGCAACAGAGTCAAAGGACTTTCCAGGTACGTTTTAAGCGTCTGTAAGAACTGAGCTCCCGTGGCACCGTCCACCACTCTGTGATCGCAAGCCAGTGATAGCTTCATGATTTTTCCTACAACAATCTGTCCGTTTTTCACCACCGGCTTTTCGATGATGGCTCCTACGGAAAGAATGGCCGCATTCGGCTGGTTGATGATGCTGGTAAAGGTTTCGATCCCGAACATTCCAAGATTGGAGATAGAGAAAGTGGAACCTTCCATTTCATTTGCTTTAAGACCCTTGTTTTTCGCTCTTCCTGCCATGTCTTTTACCGCGGCGGAAATCTGCGTGTAATTCATCTGGTCCGTATTCTTCAATACAGGAACCACCAGTCCGTCAGGAATGGCTACAGCTACGCCGATGTTGATATTCCCTCTGTGGATGATCTTGTCTCCTGCCCAGCTTGAGTTCACCTGCGGGTGCTTTCTCAGAGCCACAGCAGTTGCCTTGATGATCATATCGTTGAAGGAAATACGGGTATCCGGTAATGAGTTGATCTCTTTTCTAGCCTCGATAGCTTTATCCATATTGATTTCCACCATCAGGTAATAATGCGGAGCAGAGAATTTACTTTCGGAAAGACGCTTGGCAATAATGTTCCTTACCTGCGAATTCTGAGACTCGGTATCTTCACCCTGAACAAAGTTTACCGCAACCTGTGCAGCGGCGGCCGGAGCCTGTGCCGGCTGTGCTGCTTCCTTCTGAGCAGATGGCTGGTAATTTTCGATATCTTTCTTAACGATTCTTCCGTTTTCTCCTGATCCCTGGATGCTGTTGATGTCTACCCCTTTGTCCTGAGCCATCTTTTTAGCAAGAGGAGAAATAGCCACCCGGTCTGAATAGGAAGCTTCGGCAGCAGGTGCTGTTTCTTTCTCTTCTTTCTTAGGTTCGGCTTTCTGCTCAGCCGGTTTTCCAGAAGACTGGCCGCCCGCTTTCGGAGCTCCTACCGCTGAAACGTCTGTTCCTTCAGGACCGATGATGGCCAATACGGAATCCACCGGTGCAGCACCGCCTTCTTCAACACCCTGCTTCAGCAATACGCCGTCAAATTCAGATTCAAAATCCTGAACGGCCTTATCGGTTTCGATTTCTGCAAGAAGGTCACCTTCTTTTACGGTATCCCCCACCTTTTTGTGCCACTTGGCCACTTTACCTTCCGTCATCGTATCGGAAAGGCGCGGCATGGTAATTACTTCCACGCCGGCAGGAACTTCTGCGTCAGCCTGTTCTATGCTGGTTGAATTGTTTTCCGTTTTATGGTCCTCATCGGTTTTCTTTTCTTCAGAGTCACCGGCTTGAGGTGCTTCTCCACCGGTAAGTCCGGAAATATCTTCTCCTTCTTTCCCGATGATGGCCAGTACAGAATCTACGGCAGCAGCACTGCCTTCTTCCACGCCTACATAGAGAAGGGTTCCTTCCATTTCGGACTCAAAATCCTGAACGGCTTTATCCGTTTCAATTTCTGCTAGAATATCGCCTTCTTTTACGGTATCGCCTACTTTTTTATGCCATTTTGCCACTTTCCCTTCCGTCATTGTATCGGAAAGGCGCGGCATTGTAATTACTTCTGCCATAATTTATTTTAATTTGAAAATTTGGTAATCTGTCAATCTGAAAATTAAAAAAGGATTATTGCATATCTCATTCCCAAATTTTCAGATTTCCAAACTGACTCATCATTTTTTTAGTTTTCTAATTTGTCTAGGAACGGGTAATCTTCCTGAGCATATACATACTCATAGATTTTTTCAGGATCCGGATACGGTGAGTTTTCCATGAACTCGATGCATTCTTCTACGAAATCCTTTGATTTACTGTCCATGGCCTCCAGTTCTTCTTCGGTAGCCCATTTATTTTCCAGGATTCTGTGCTTGATCAGTTCGATAGGATCGTCATTTTTATGGATGGCCACTTCTTCTTTGGATCTGTACGGCTCAGCATCAGACATGGAGTGTCCACGGAAACGGTAGGTTCTGGCTTCAATGAAAGTCGGCCCGTCTCCTCTTCTCGCTCTTTCAATAGCTTCATAAGCAGCTTCCGCCACTTTTTCAGGATCCATGGCATCTACGGCAAGACACGGCATTTCATATCCCAATCCTAATTTGTAGATATCCTCGTGGTTGGCGGTTCTTTTTACGGAAGTTCCCATGGCGTACTGGTTATTTTCCACCACAAAAACCACCGGAAGTTTCCAGTTCATGGCCATGTTAAACGTTTCATGCAGCGACCCCTGTCTGGCAGCTCCGTCCCCGAAGAAACAGATGTTGACGGCCTTTCTGTCGAAATACTGGTCTGCAAAGGCAATACCGGCACCCAAAGGGATCTGCCCTCCTACGATACCGTGCCCGCCGTAAAAACGGTGCTCCTTACTGAAAATGTGCATAGATCCGCCCATACCTCCGGACGTTCCCGTTGCTTTACCGCAAAGTTCGGCCATGATTCTTTTAGGATCTACTCCCATCGCCATCGGGTGGATATGGCACCTGTAAGCGGTAATCATACTGTCTTTGGTTAAATCCATTGCATGGGTAAACCCGGCAGGAATGGCCTCCTGACCGTTGTACAAATGTAAAAAACCTCTGATTTTTTGTTTTAGATAGAGAGAACGGCATTTGTCTTCAAACCTTCTCCACATTGTCATATCTTCATACCACTTCAGGTATACCTCTTTAGAAAATTCTTTCATGTGTGAGCCTTTGCTTAATTATAATGAAATAGTTGAGCAAAATTATAAAAAAAACTTTGTTTTTATTGTATACCGGCCCATTGTTTTTTAGTTATAATATTATATTTACACCGTTAAACTTATTTATGGAAGAAAAAAAGCCTTCATTTCTTTTCAGGGTCTCAAAATTCATCTCTGATTTATTCAATCCCCTCGTTTCCTTATGCCTCTTTTTTGTCTATACCAGCATCCGGTTATACTCGTTTGAGGATGCGCTGATGCACTTCCTTCCCCTCCTGCTCATCATCATCCTGCCTGTCGTCATCTGGATCACCTGGAATGTAAAAACGGGACGCTATACCAACATGGATGTTTCCAACCGGGTACAGCGCTTTTCCCTGTACTTTTTCATTACGGCCTGCGTTCTGGCCTATATGATGTTCAATTATATCAGGAACGGCCAGGTGGATCTGGTTGTGCTGTTCATCCTGATTCTTCTGCTCACCATGCAGATCAGTAACTATTATATCAAAAGTTCGATGCATACGGCATTCAATGTTTTTGTAGCGGCGTTATATTTTGCAACGGACCTCGGGTGGGGAATAGCATGGTCCGGGATTGCGGCTTTGGTCGGGCTGACGAGGGTTATCGTAGGAAGACATACCTCAAAAGAAGTATTCATGGGAGCCGGAATTGCGGTTGTGGTATCTTTTCTTTACCTTTATTGCCGTATACAATTTCAATCGTAGAACCCGCTATGAAAATCAACCACCTTACGCCTGCTGAAGAAAATTTAATGAGGCTGTTATGGAAGCTTCATTCCTTTTATCTGAAAGACGTTATGGAGCAGCACCCAGAACCGAAACCGCACCAGAACACCGTTTCCACCTATCTGAAAATCCTTATCGAAAAAGGTTATCTTTCCACACAAAAAGAAGGACGGATTTTCAGATACACCGCAACCGTACCGTTTGAGGACTACCGTACATTCCTGCTGAAAGAGCTGATCCGTCATTTTTTCAATGATTCAGGAGACGAGCTTCTGGGACTGCTGACCACAGAACAGATGATCTCAAAACAGGATGCTGACAAACCGGTACGGGATCCGAACAGAAAGCCTGCCGTAGCCGGAAAGCCCGAATTTGAATATGCTGAAGAAATCCTGAATCCCAAAAAGGAGAAAATTAAAAAACAGGAAAAGGAAAAAGCAAAGGATAAGGACAAGAAGAAGAAAAAAAAGAAAGAAAAATAAAAAACTTTCAGATACAAACAGGCTGTTTCATTTTGAAGCGGCCTTTTTTGTCCAGCAGGCTTCTTCTATTTTTCATTAGGGCTGCAGTTCCCGGGTCAGGGATT
>NZ_CAJYMO010000154.1 GCF_913776365.1 uncultured Chryseobacterium sp.
TGAAAATAATGTCGATAATGTGCTGGCCGTTACTGATTTCAATTTCTGCTTTCATCGGGTTTAATGAGAATACTGCGAAAGATGGGGCGTATTAAGGCGTTTACCGGCTGCAGTTGAGTAAAACAGCTGCCGGCCCCATCTTACCGGTTGTGCAAGTTACTAAAAAACGGACAACAGCAGAACGGCATCAGTTGCGGATTTCCGGTGAACGGTACCGGAACAGATGACGGATCACAGGCGGTATGAAGCTCCGATAAAATAATGTTTTTCAGCATCATGCTGGAGTCCGTAATTGAGCCCGGCATCAACCTTGAAATCTTTTGCCACTTCCATCTGGATCGCCGCATTGAGGAAATTGGAAAAATGATGGGCCTTGAAATCATAGGTGTAATAGGTTTCGGCAATTCCCTCCATGCCCTTGACCAGCGGATGGCTGATGGTGAGGGTCTGCAGGAATTCGGTATGCATGGCCGGCTGGTCCTGGTCTTTCAGCCTGTCCAGTTCTACCTGGAAACCCAGTTTCCATTCACCGGGAAGCTTATAGAGCATAGGGACAATGAGCCCGCCTTCCAGCCGGCTTTCCCCGTCATAGACCGAAGTAGGGAATTTAATATAAGGCAGGACAGCCATCACGAAGTTTCCCCCGTCGTTGCCCGTAAGGTTCTGTTTGATCCTGAGGCTGACATCGCCGAAGCCACGGCTGGTCGTCGTATCACCTGAAACCAGACCGGTCTCCTTCTGTATGCCATACGTCTCAAAGCCGATCTGAATTCCCGTAGAACCGGTAATCCCGATCTTGATGTTGGCATGGTTGATCAGGACCGTGCGGATGTCCCGGGTTTCAGACTGCTCACGGATAAAATTAACCAGATCGGCTTCATACTGGAAATGTCCGGCATCTACCGTGTAGGGAGATTCGGTAACATCGGGACGGTCGGTTTCCATTTCCCTCATCTTATCTTTCGGAACCGGGTTGAATAATGAATAACGGGTTTCAGGTTTCTGCTGTCCCGGACACAGGGTGTGAAGGAAAAGGAAACTGATGCTTAAAACAGGTAAATAAAGATGCTTTCTCATGGCGGGATCTGTAAATGGTTAACTTTGCGATGGTTGTTCAGGTATCAGAAAAAGACCCTGATGTCATACGGGCTTTTCATCAGGATATAGGCACGTTCGGGATCATGGATGATTTCATAGGCAATATTTGCAAAAGTATCGCACTGTTTCTGAAGGACTTTGATTTCACCGTATCCTATTCCTTCTTTGAAAAGCTCCAGGAGGTACTGCTTTTTCTCCCGGTCGTAACTGAAATGTTCCTTTTTAAAATCAATGAACTGCATAAAGATATCTTTTGGGTGAGGGGTCGTGTTTTCATCAACTTTTCGCAGCAGGTACCGAAACGGTACCGGATTTTTTATTCAGGCGTGCACAAAAATAAAGCCATACCGTAGACTGACAGTGGAATATGGTACTTTTCAGGGGTCCTCAGGGGATCTGCTTTAGTTCAGAAGCAGCGGTGATGTACCTTCCGGCAATTTTCCGGATGCATCGGTCTGAAAAGGATGGAATGCATCTTGAAATCCTCATAAAGCCGGATGATTGAACCTATACAATGAAAAGGTGCTTGAGCCAGTTTCGACCGACTATGGTATTGTAATTACGGTGCAGTAGCAAAGATCCTCTTACGGAGGCAGGATTCCTTGAAATAAGCAGCCGCAGAAATCCTTCCGGCACCCAATGGGGCCGGAAGCTTATTCAGTACTTCCCAGCGGAAGGGAAAAAACAAAGTCGGAACCTGCGCCGATTTCGCTTTTTACCGAAATCTGACCCTGGTGGTGGCTGATAATTTCCGAGCAGAGATAGAGCCCGATCCCGAATCCTGAAATCGAGTGCATGTCTTCTGTTTCCACCCGGTAATAACGGTCAAAAATATGGACCGCATCTTCCGGCCTGATGCCTTTGCCCTGATCCTTTACACTCACATACGTAAACTCATCATCCGCAGTACAGGAAATCCGGATGGTACTGCCGGCAGGCGAATATTTCACCGCATTGCTGATCAGGTTATGGATAACATGCCCGATTTTATCCCGGTCTGCACTCACCTCCACGGATTCCACAGGGGCAAAGAGGATGGTATGGCTGTTGACGGTAGCAACCGCTTCTTCTTCTGCCTCCTTCACCAGCAGGGCCAGGTCGAACAGCTGCCTGTCGATATGGATTTTCCCCGACTCCAGCCTAGAAACATTCAGGAAACCGTTGATCATGGCCGTCATTTTATTGATCTGGAGGTCTGCCTTTTCCAGGATCTTCGCCTGCACTTCATTTTCAGGTTTCGCAAGCTTAAGCTGCATCAGCTGTATATAGCCCTTGATGGAAGTAAGGGGCGTTTTGAGTTCATGGCTTACCATCCCGATAAAATCGTTCTTGCGGATTTCATCCAGTTTTTTTTCAGTAATCTCATGGATGACACCGGTAAAATACTTTTTGCCGTCTCTTTGCTGCACTTCGCCTATGGTGCGTACCCAGCGCAGTTTTTCATCATGGAATCCGCTGATGGGATACTCCATATCAAAGCGGGCTTCTTCGGCAAGGGTACGATCGATACGGGTGATCACCGGCCTGCGGAAATCCGGGTGGATCCTGCTGAAAGCTGCTTCAAACGGCATCTCTTCATCAGGATAATACCCATAAAATTCTTTGAATTTGGCAGAAGCCGTAAATGTACGGCTGCCGGTCTCAATCCGGAAGGTCCCGAGGCCTGCCGCATCAATGGCCATTCTCAGGTTTTCTTCTGCCCGCTTAATATCTGCACTGGCCAGGTGCTGATCGGTAATATCCATGAATACACCGGTAAAAACGGAAAATTTTCCGGAAGCATCTGTCTTGAGATTGCCGATGGCACGCAGCCAGCGGAGACGCTGGTCATGGAGACCGATAACAGGGTAGGTGACGTCGTAATCGCCATGCCGGTAAATGGCATCTTCCAGTTTTGCCGCTATAGACGCACGGTACTCATCCGGAATCTGTGCCAGGGCCTGTTCGATCGAGAATGACTCGTCTTCATGGTAGCCGAAAAGTTCCTTTGAGCGGGCATCGGTAATGAACTCCCGGGTAATGGAATGAACATACCAGGTCCCGAAGTTGGCAGCGCTTACTGCCAGCCGGAAGGCAATCTGGCCTTCCGCTATTTTTTCACGGGCCCGTATCAGTTCATTATTCATTTTGGCTACTTCCTTAAGGGTAGAGGAAAGTTCCTGATTGGTTTCCTTGAGGCTTTCTTCCCATTTTTTCCTGTCGGTTACATCACGGGTCGCTCCTGCTATCGCCTCTATTTCGCCGTGCTCATTGAAAACGGGAGTGAAGATATAGTCGTACACACGGCTTCCGAGCACGGCATGGGGAAAAGACACTTCCCCGCGTATGGGAAGCCCGGTCTTTTTAATCTCATCGATTTCCCTTTCATGCATCTCCGCATGCCAGGGCTCATAGCCCAGTTCCAGCAGCCCTTTCCCGATGGAATCTTCCCACGTCCGGCCCCACATCGTCAGCAGTGCAAGGTTGGCATAGGTAAATCGGTAATTAAGGTCGAATACATACAGCAGGTCCGGGGTGGATGAGGTAATGGTTTCATAGAGCCTTTTCTGCTGATCAGACTGCGCTTTTGCTTTCAGCAGGGCTTCTTCAGCTTCTTTACGCGGGGTAATGTCTTTTGCAGTCCCGAACCATTCTATGATATGGCCCTCTTCATCAAGAATAGGGATAGCCCGGGAAAACGTCCAGCCCGGTGTGCCGTCCGTCCGTATAACGCGGTGTTCCAGCTGGAATATTTTTTTTTCACGGATGCATTCCTCAATCTTTGCATCAATAAGTTCCCTGTCATCAGGATGCACATTATCAGACCTCCAGCTTGTGCTTGGAACCTTTACGTCTTTCAGGAAGCCCCTGCCGTCGAGCTCACGCATAATCCGGCAATCCGGGCTTAAGGAATACACTGCATCTGAAGTGGCTTCGATCAGGGCTTTCAGGCGGGCTTCTGTTGTAGCAATCCCCGGATTTCCGGAAATAGGCTGATCAGGGAAATTTGTCATATCTGCTGCTGTTGCTTTTACTGTGGTAAAATAAGTCCGGCATTCATCAGTCATCCGGGAGTAGGAATGAAGGATGCATTACTCAGGTTTCCGGTTGAAAAGTTACAACAAACCGTACAAATCCGTAGATATTCAACCGAAATTTTTAAGCATCCTGTTCCGCCGGCATAAAGGGTTAGCCTTCAGGGAAAAGCCTTCGGAAAAACAGTAATTTTATTTTAAAGCAGGAGTGGTTTGTGGTATGTTGTTGAAAATGTGGTATTTAAATTGTTTTTAAGGTCTGGTATTTGTATTACAGGAGCATCAAACCATTTACATTAGAACCTATGAAATCAACTGAAATCCAAAACGGAAAAGCAGCAGGAAAGACGCCTGCAAAATCTTCGGCAGCCGAAGGACTCAGAGAATTATTTATTGATGAACTTAAGGACATCGTTTATGCAGAGAGGGCCCTGGTAAAAGCTTTGCCCAAAATGGCAAGGAATGCTACGGAACCCAAATTGGTTGCTGCTATTGAAGAACATGTAGCCGTTACGGAAGGTCAGGTGCAGAGGCTGGAAAAAATCTTTGAGCTGCTGGGTGAATCAAACAGAGGTAAGAAATGCGATGCCATGGAAGGACTGATCAAAGAAGGGGAGAGCATCGTGGAAGAAACCGAAGCCGGGCCGGTAAGGGATGCAGGCATTATTTCAGCCTCCCAAAAGATCGAGCATTATGAGATCGCCTCTTACGGAACACTGGCTGCTTTTGCCAGGACCCTCCGCGAAGAGGAAATCGCATCGCTGCTGGAAGAAACGCTGGCAGAAGAAAAGCAGGCAGACACCATTCTGACCGATTCAGCATATCATTCCATCAATTTTGAAGCGGCTGATGAAGATCAGGAAAAGTAATAATGAGCCGGACTGTTTTACAGCCCGGCTTTTTTTATCGTATATCCTAAGGTGACTATTATAAAGAAGATGAGCGAATTCAAATCAGCTTTAGCAATTAAAGAATCTGTAGAATTGTAAACGCAGAGATCAATGACAGTCTGCTTTATTTCCAGTAAGCAAAGGCAGATCAATCTGCTGCGCGAAGCGGGTACTTAATTTGCTGATAAGCTTTTGAAGAGACTCCCGCAGATCAGCAGATGAAGCAGATTTTTTTGCATTGTTATCTGCACAATCACCAAAATCTGCGGGCAATTATCTTGCTTTGTATTTTCTTGCTAAGCAGAGCGGCCTTGTTTATCTTAAAAATCAGCGGTATGACAGTAAAAAAACTTTGTCTGGCTTTGCGATAAATGAAATGAAGCAATTGATGAGGCCTATTTTTATCGCAAGGCTAAACAAAGCGTGAGGATTTTGCTGCGGCATAGAGCTAAACAAAGGCGTTTGACTCCGTCGAATCTTTGATTTCACTTAGCCAGGTCATACAAAACTAAGTTGGCTTTGTGTTTCTTTAGTAAATAGAGCACTGGACTTATGTATCCGTATTATTATCTGCGCAATCACCAAAATCTGCGGGAGATTATTTTTCATAAAGTAATCATGCGCTTCATCAGATCAGCCTGCTGATCCCTCTTTGCCTCCTTTCTCTATACGTCCGGATATATAAAAACTTTGCGTTAAAAAAATTGCATGTATTGTATGATCAGGATTTGTTTAAAAGTCATAAAATAATAAACGCAAAGCTAAAGTAGCTGCACGCTTTATTTCAAGGGTGCAAAGGCAGATAAAATCTGCTGCGCGAAGCGGACGTTTTATTTTGCCGATCAACTTTCATAAAGTTTCCCGCAGATCAGCAGATTGAGCAGATTTTTTGCATCTTTATCTGCGTGATCACCCCAATCTGCGGGAGATTATTTCGCACAAAGTTATCTCGCGCTTCATCAGATCAGCTTGCTGATCCTTCTTTGCTTCCTTTCTCTATGCGTCCGGATACATAAAAACTTTGCGTTAAAAAAGGTGCGATGCCTCTTATTCATTAGCTCTTTTAAAAAGTCATAAAATAATAAACGCAAAGCTGAAGTAGCTGTACGCTTTATTTCAAGGGTACAAAGGCAGATAAAATATGCTGCGCGAAGAGGACGTTTTATTTTGCCGATCAACTTTCATAAAGTTTCCCGCAGATCAGCAGATTTAGCAGATTTTTTGCATCTTTATCTGCGTGATCACCCCAATCTGCGGGAGATTATTTTTCATAAAGTAATCATGCGCTTCATCAGATCAGCTTGCTGATCCTTCTTTGCTTCCTTTCTCTATTCATCCGGATACATAAAAACTTTGCGTTAAAAAAATTGCATGTATTGTATGATCAGGATTTTGTTAAAAGTCATTAAATAATAAACGCAAAGTTGAAATAGCACGATGTTTTATTTTAAGTAAGCTAAGGCAGATAAAATCTATTGCGCGAAGCTGACGTTTTATTTTGCCGATCAACTTTCATAAAGTTTCCCGAAGATCAGCAGATTTAGCAGATTTTTTGCATCTTTATCTGCGTAATTACCGCAATCTGCGGGCGATTATTTTTGCTTTGTATTTTTTGCTAAGCAGAGCGGTCTTTTTTATCTTAAAAATCAGCGGCATGACAGTAAAAAAATCTTTTTCTGGCTTTGCGGTAAATCAAATCCGTTTATGTATGAGGTTTTTTTATCGAAAGGCTAAACAAAGGGTGAGGATGTTGCTGCTGCATAGATCAAGCTAAACAAAGGCGTTTGACTCCGTCGAATCTTTGATTTCACTTAGCCAGGTCATACAAAACTAAGTTGGCTTTGTGTTTCTTTAGTAAATAGAGCACTGGAATGCACCTGTATTATTATCTGCGTGATCACCTCAATCTGCGAGAGATTATCTTTGCACAAAGGGGTCATGCACTTCATCAGATCAGCCTGCTGATCCTTCTTTGCTTCCTTTCTCTATGCGTCCGGAAACATAGAAACTTTGCGTTAAAAAATTGCATGTATTGTATGATCAGGATTTGTTTAAAAGTCATAAAATAATAAACGCAAAGTTGAAGTAGCAGGATGTTTTATTTCAAGGAAGCTAAGGCAGATAAAATCTGCTGCGCGAAGCAGGCGTGTTATTTTGCCGATAAACTTTCAGACAGTGGTTAGAGCTTGTTTGATTACTAAGGTCCGGAGCCCAATTGAAAAATCTCTTACATACGCTAAATCTGCGGGCATTCCTGCTAAAAAACAAGACCCGTTATCATGGTAAAATACAATCATAGAACTTTGTATCGAAAGATAGCCCGTACATGATATGAACCGCATAATTTGTACAATGTGATATTGGCATTTTTATTGAATTTCTGAGAAAGTCTCCGAAAGCCGGAAATCAACACGGTTTTCCTCATTATGTCAAACCAAATCACAAAATAAATCCTATGGAATCTACAGAAAATCCACCTGTAAAACCCAGTCTTTCACGTAAAGAATTTCTGAACATTACCGGCCGTTCCCTGGTAGGGGCCGCTGGTACCCTGGCATTAAGCCCGCTTGTTTCCGGACAGGTATATGGCCAGGATCGCAAAGATGCAGTCTCACCGCCGGCCAAAATACCTGCCGATGTAGAAAGACCTATTGTCCTGGAAACCTGGAAATCGGATGCCGACCAGCAGTCGGCACCAACACCCACTCCGCTTCCTCCTTTCCGGAGGATAGGATATGCCGTGGTAGGACTCGGCCATCTGGCACTGGAAGAAATACTGCCGGCGCTGAACAATTGCAAAAAATCGAAGCTGGTCGCGTTGGTCAGCGGAAGCCCGGAAAAACTGAAGAAAGTTGCGGCGCAATACGGCATTGGCCAGGAAAACTGCTACAGCTATGAGACCTATGACCAGATTAAAAACAACAAAGAGGTGGATGTGATCTATATTGTGCTGCCCAACGGACTGCATAAAGAATATGTTATCCGGGGAGCCAAGGCCGGCAAGCACATCCTTTGCGAGAAACCTCTGGCCAACTCTTCGGCAGAATGCAGGGACATGATTGCAGCCTGCACCGGGGCAGGGGTGAAGCTCATGGTTGCTTACAGGATCCACTATCAGCCGCATAACCGCAAATTGCGGGAAATGCTGCAGAAAAAAGAATTCGGAATCCCCAAATTTGTGGAAGCCCATAATTCACAGAGTACAGCCAATCCGGACCACTGGCGCCACAAAAAAGCACTGGCAGGGGGCGGAGCGCTGCCGGATATCGGGCTCTATTGTCTGAATACAACGCGTTTTGTTCTGGGAGAAGAACCGGTGGAAGTCTTTGCCTATCAGTACAGCACACCCGGAAATCCTCTGTTCCGGGAAATTGAAGA
>NZ_CAJYMO010000155.1 GCF_913776365.1 uncultured Chryseobacterium sp.
CTTGATATCCAAAGGTTTTATTTACCATTGCTAAATATTAATCATCATAATATTACTTCACCATTTATAAACATGACCACCGCTAATCTGCCAGGCAGTATCAAGCGGAATTTCGGATTTTTGAACTATTAATGTATCTTCAAGAAATACTTGAATTTCTGCAAGATGATCTCCAGGAATGTAGAATTTTATTGTACTTTTATTCTCCAAAATCCGTTTAAAACCAATCATCTTTAAGCATTTCAATGACCCGACTTCGAAAAATAGTCTTCCCCTTCCTCCTGCTCTATCTGCTATGCTTATCTATGGCCGGTGCTTTAAAAGGCCAGGAACTGAGAACCGGGAGTTTAAAAAACGATGGGCTGCCGCAGGAGATTGCACTGCCCCCGCAGACGGTGAAAATCATTGACAGTGTTTTTGTGTTGCAAAGCGGTGTTCCGCAACTGGAAATGGTTCAGGTCTTTGATCTGAAAAACGGCATCCTGGTTTCAGGAAAACTGGAATATTTCCAGAAAGAAGTCCTGATCCATACGACAATCGACCAATTTAACAAAAACGGCAACCTCATTGAAAGTGCCACCACTTTCCATCTGAAAAATTCGACCCGGATATTCCGGAAAAAACGGGATGAACACGAAAATATGACGCAGCTTACGACCCAGGAGAACGGGAAAGAGCGCTTTGCTTATTATAAGAATGTGTACAGGCAGAATCAACTGGCTGAGCAACGGGTCCTGTCACCCTATACAGGCGCCGTAACACAGACCTACCTGTATGAATATGACCATGCCGGAAACCTGAAGGAAAGCCGCAGGAAAGGCGGTGACCCAAATACAAAAACGGTCTTTGAATATAACAGGCAAAATCAGATTACGCTAAAGCAAGACCTTAAAAACGGCCAGGTGGATGAGAAGATGCTGTACTTTTACGATCAGGGCCGTCTCCAAAAAACCGAATGGTATGAACCGCTGTCCCCTGTTCCCATGACTAAAAATTATACCTATAATGAATCCGGCCGGCTTGTGGAGATCAGGCTGGGAAAATCCAACGACAAGACCGAGTTTAAAGACTTTGACGAATTCGGGAACTGGCAAACCCAGGAACAGTATGATTCCGGTGAACTCAGCAGATTGACCAGGAGAAAATTTCTTATCCGCTGACCGGATGTTTGATAAAAATAAAAAAAATCAGGCCCTGTTAAAGAAAAACCTCCGGATATCAGAACATCCGGAGGTTTTATTTTGTTGGGGCTAAACGTTAGGCGTTGAAATGTTCCTTTACTTTTTCCAGGACCTGCTCATCGCTCATCTGCTGGGCGGTATCAAGCTGGATCTTAAGGTTTTTGAACTGTGGGGTTTCCTCCAGGTAATGCTTAAATTCTTTCCGGATGATTCCGGGAACTGTATGGTACCAGATTATAAAAAGGCTTCTTTTATTTTTTTCAGATTATGATCTTCTTCAATACTTTTAGGGTTTTTAAGTACATTCCCATAAAACCGTTCAATCAATAATTTTACCAGATACATGACATCCTGGTTGTCTTGGGTATGTGCTATTAAATCCTCAATCAGAACTGTGGTGAGCTTTAGTTTTTGATGGGTATATTGGTCAAACATCAATTTGGATTTTGAATGAGAATGAATGTCAATCATTTTATCAACATTTTGAATTTCCTCAATCAGATCTAAAATCGTATATAAGTTATTATCTTTCATAAGTTTAATATCTAATCTCTAAAAATCCTTTTTTTAGTTTATTTCCGTGCCTGTCCCGTCTTGTCTTTGAAAACCGATCCGCCCAATAGGCCCTGTCAGACACTGTTTTGAAATAATCCGGCTCATCCGGCGGATAGACTTCTATAATATAAGCGTCTACTCCATAGACCAATTCTGAGTTCGGAAACCGGAAGGGATCAATTCTGTTGCCGGCCTTCACTATCTTTTCGGTTTCTATGAACGTTACCAGATCAATATCTCCGGGATTCACTTTCTTCGTTACAAATGAACCATCAATCCATTGCACAAATCCACCAAAGCCCAATACCTTCTGCAAATCTTCATTGTATTTTAAAAATCTGCTGAATATATCCTTCCTTTTTCCTGACGGTATACCATCAACAAATTCTTTTTTTAATTCAGCCAGATCGGATAATATTTTATTATCAGGAATCAATACGCCTGTATGACTAAAGGTTAGCATAAGTAAAATTACGAAAAAACAGCATATAGAAATATAGTAAGATCGAATTTACTATTTCATGACCTGTTAATCTTTGATTAAATGATAATAAAGAATAGAATGTAAGATAAAAAAACCTCCGGATATCAGGACATCGGGAGGTTTTTATTTTGTTTTGGCTAAACGTTAGGCGTTGAAATGTTCCTTTACTTTTTCCAGGACCTGCTCATCGCTCATCTGCTGGGCGGTATCCAGTTGGATCTTAAGGTTCTTGAATTGTGGGGTTTCTTCCAGGTAATGCTTGAATTCTTCCTGTACGGTTCCCGGCCCGATGATCAGTACTTCCTGGGAGTTGATCAGCAGGTGCTCGATTTCTTTGAAATATTTCACGCGGTTGGTCTGTTCGGCGTTGTTACCGGCGTTTTCACTGGAGTTTCCGTGCTGGATCTCGGCTTTCACCGGACTGCAAAGGAAGAATTTAAAGGCATTCTGCGCATCATGATTTTTAACAACGATGGCTTTCTCCTTGTCCATCCAGATTCCGGCTAATTTTTTTTCTGACATAATTACTATTTTAGTGATGGGTCTGTTCTTACAAGAATGGTGCAAACTTAGGTTAAAAGCTGTTAAAATGTGGGATGCTTTAGTCGTAGGATTTCAAATGACATATCTTCATGGATGATTGCGCTCGTTTAAACACGTGAATCACAAAGAAAGAAATAAAGTCCAGACTTCTGATGAGTATTGGAAAGCGCAAAGTCGCAAGGAATACAGGGAAATGCTGCGGTATAAGGCGCAAGGAATTCGGCAAAGCCAAATTTTAATGCCGCTGAATAGACTGCTTTACAGGCATCGGTAGTACGGGACGATAGGCAGCCTTCCATTTTATCTCTGATAAAATCTTTGCGCCTTATACCCACAAAGCATGCAAAATCCTTCGCTACCTTGCGTTTTCCAATATCAG
>NZ_CAJYMO010000156.1 GCF_913776365.1 uncultured Chryseobacterium sp.
CCTTTGTTCCGGGGAAAAGGGTTTGCTTTGGAAGCGGCCCGAAAATGCAGGGACTTCGCTTTTGAAAACCAGCTCCATCACCGGTTGGTTTCCATCATCATTCCTGAAAACGACAATTCAAAGAAAGTAGCCCTAAACAACGGATTGACTTTCAGGAGAAACATTGATTACTCAGGGAGGAAAATGGATCTGTTTCAAATGAACAGGGAAGATTGGGAAAATTTAAAGTAATTTGCCGCCTGAAATGTAATGACAGCATATGAGTACCATCAACACAAGATTAGAAAACATAAAGAGACTCCAGGCAAAAAGATGGGAGAATGAAGACCATTGGGACGAAATCAATGAGGTCTTAATTAAAGAACTGGAAGATATTTTACGGGAATCACCCCGCAATACAGCAGCCATGGTGAGCATGGGAGCCATTTATTCAGATATGGGAGAAAATGAAAAGGCATTTGCCTGTCTGCAGCATGCATTGAAACTGGGATCCGAAGATAAAAACCTGTTCGTCAATCTGGCTATCGTTATGGTTGATCTGGGAAGGCATCCCGAAGAATACCATGAGTATCTTGAAACGGCTGAAGACTGCCAGGAAGATCCGTTGACCTTTAAAGCCTATTTTGATCCTCAGGCGCAGTAAACTGCAGGGCAGAAAAATAAAACAGGTCATCGCATACCGTTTCCGGATATTTCAAAATAATGCAATACTATTATTTTATATGCTTTTTTTCACTATCTTAGTTACGGAATCTGCTGAAAAACAAGGCACCACATAATAGTATGGCAGAAAAACTTTATTTCATCAAGACCAATTCCGTTGCTGCAAAGATCAATCTGTACAACAGGCTCTGCCGTGAAGAAGAACAGGTCCTCCGGTTCATGGAAGACGACCCGAAAACAAGTTTTGAACTTATCAAAAAAAAAGTACAGGAAAATAACATCACTAACTTTTCCCGGGAAGAGATTTCAGGTATTTTCAAATGGTTTGTAGCCATGCACGGTCCGGATTCCGAAGAAATAAAAACCCAGCTTTTTATTCACGGACTGGATGTTTTTTATGAAATTTCAGAGCCCGGCCTGCGCGAAGGTTTCCTGCATCTGCTTTCTGAGTATGAAAACCGAACCCAAATGCGGCTGGCATCCGCTGCTCCTTCAGAACATTTTATTCCGTTTCTGATCTTCGGAATTTTTCTTTCCGGGCTGGCGGACAATACAGAGCACTACCTGTTCGGATTCCTGCAATCAAAATATCAGGACCTCTATAGAGTTGCAGAAAAAGAACACCGGGAAAACCTGCCCGGAAAACACGATCCGGCGGAACTTTACCGCTGTTTTTCAGAATTGTATGATGAAGTGAAATTTTATAAAGGCTTTATCATCAGGCTGAATGCATAAAATGACCATCCCCGATCCCATATTGCGTACCGATGTTTTTGATGTACTGTTAACGCCTGTTCCTTACGGATGGAGCGACCTGCATCTTCATATTGCGGAAAAACATTTTCATTATTTCATCACCCATGTATTCAATGATCCTTATGCAGACCTGATGCAGTCCCTGCTGGATCTGGCCGCAGGAAAAAACGAATCGGAATTTACATGGCATGAAGAACCCGGCGGATGCACGTTCAGAACAAACAAAATACAGGATCAGCACCATAAAATCAAGGTATCATTATATGAATTCAACGAATTATGCGGATGTATACCGGATTACCGGCTGGCTTGCTGTTTTGAAATCCGGACAAAACAATGGATCATCATTTTCTATCTGCAGCTGAAAAAAATCTTTTTGCTGTTTCAGGACAAACATTTCGCACAACCCAGGGGCGGCGAAGAATTTCTCAGAACTTTCCACAGCTTTGAGATGGCCGTACTGAAATATATAAATAAATAAAATTGAGCTTTCGCAGGAAAATATTTTCTATATTTGTTACCATGAAGCAACTGAATAACATTTTACGCCTGTTTTTTTTCAGCGTTTATTATTACCCGGCCTATGGTTCGGGAAAGCTTCTGTAAACTTATTTCAGTAAAAAACATTCTAAAATAATTCAGAACCCGGGCCATTCGTCCGGGTTTTTTCATGTCTAAAAATTCAAGAAAATGATCAGTACATTAAAAGAAAATGCGGAAATCATTCTGCCGCAGAACGGTCTGGAAGATAAATTACAGCAGGCCGGAAGAGAACAGAGGAAACTCATCATCAAGCTGGGATTCGATCCTACGGCTCCGGATCTTCATCTTGGGCACGCGGTAGTCCTGAAAAAGCTGAGGCAGTTTCAGGACCTGGGACATCAGGTCGTTATTATTGTCGGGAGCTTTACGGCGAGAATCGGTGATCCTACCGGCAAAAATAAGGCACGAAAGCCACTGACTGCTGCAGAAGTGCAGCACCATGCGGAAACTTACATCAGCCAGCTTGCCAAAGTCATTGATGTTGAGAAAACCAAAATTGTTTTTAATTCCGAATGGCTGGATGCATTGCCGTTTCCGGAGGTAATCCGGCTGATGTCTCACGTTACGGTAGC
>NZ_CAJYMO010000157.1 GCF_913776365.1 uncultured Chryseobacterium sp.
TGCTACATTGCTGCCGAAAGCCTGTATTCCATGGACGGGGACCTGGCACCTCTTCCGGAACTTGCAGGGCTGGCAGAAAAATACCATGCGGAACTGATTGTTGATGAAGCACATGCGTTCGGGGTCTTCGGCTATGGCCTGGTCAGCCAACATCATCTGCAGCACAAAGTACTGGCCACCGTTGTTACCTATGGAAAAGCATTGGGAACGCACGGTGCAGCCCTACTGACGAATGAACTGATCTCCTCCTATCTGGTTAATTTTGCATCACCTTTCATTTACACCACTGCAGCCCATGATTTTCTCTGGATGAGCATCCGGGAAGGGTACCGCTACCTGGAAACAAATGCCCGGCTGCAGGTACAGCTCCGGGAAAACATTTCTGTTTTCAGGGCACAGCACCTGCCGGGTCCGTCTTCGGAAAAGAGTCCGGTACAGGCCGTCCTTATCCCGGACCGCCGGAAATTAAACATGGTAAAAAACAATCTGGAAGAACATGGATTCCTGACGTATGCCGTATTCAGCCCGGCCGTCAGAGAAGGAACCGAACGCCTCAGGATCTGCCTGCACAGCTTCAATACGGAAAAAGAAATCCTTGAACTGACTGCCTTAATTAAAAAATTTATTGACTGAAATGAACCCCCCATCACTGACAATACGACAAAAGGATAAATTAACGCTGTTTGTAACCGGCATAGGCACCGGCGTAGGGAAGACGGTCTGCTCTGCAGTACTCACTGCTTATTTCAGGGCAGATTACTGGAAACCCATCCAGTCCGGCGACCTTGATGAATCCGACAGCATGAAGATCAGACAATGGACTGCAGGAAACCCGTTTTGCCATCCGGAGACCTACCGGTTTCGGCTGGCAGCTTCCCCGCACCAGTCTGCAAAAGAAGAAAAGACCATCATAGACCTTGAACGGTTTATTATTCCTCAGACGGACCATCACCTCATTATTGAAGGGGCCGGCGGACTGATGGTTCCGTTAAATGAAGATACATTTATGATTGACCTGATCGAAAAGCTGGATATTCCGGTAGCACTCGTCGTCAGAAATTACCTGGGCTGTATCAATCACACCCTGCTTTCCGTAATGGCTTTAAAGCAAAAAAATCTTCAGCTCAGCTACCTGATTCTTAACGGCAGCTTCCCGCCGGATACGGAGCGGATCATCTGTAATGCTGCGGCAGCGGATACCCATATCATCAGAATTCCGGAAATTGAAAATATAACAAAAGAAAACATAGAATGCATAACCCACCGATTAACGCTGATACAATGAAAACCCAAACTTTAAGACACGACTGGACCCAAGAGGAAGTCGAAGAAATTTACCACCTTCCGCTGATGAAACTTATTTACAAAGCGGCAACCGTTCACCGCGAATGGCATGACCCGGCAGAGATCCAGCTGTCGACCCTCCTTTCGATCAAGACCGGCGGCTGTCCGGAAGACTGTTCCTACTGCGGCCAGGCTGCCCGGTACCACACCAACATCAAGGTACAGGCATTGCTCCCGACCGAAAAAGTAATCGAGCATGCCCGGAAGGCCAGAGAAGCAGGCTCCTCCAGGTTCTGCATGGCAGCAGCATGGCGGGAAGTCCGGGATAACCGCGATTTTGACCGGGTTATTGAGATGGTGAAAGGGGTAAATGAACTGGGATTGGAAGTCTGCTGCACCCTGGGCATGCTTACTGAAGAGCAGGCAGAACGGCTCCAAGCCGCAGGATTATATGCCTACAATCACAATCTGGATACCTCCGAACAGTATTACAAAGAAATTATTTCCACCCGCACTTTTGATAACCGGATCAATACCATCAACCATGTCAGGAAAGCAGGGATCACGGTGTGCTCGGGTGGGATCATCGGTCTTGGGGAAACCCATCAGGACCGGATTTCCATGCTGCTGACCCTGGCTACCATGCCGAAGCATCCCGAATCCGTCCCCGTCAATGCACTGGCAAGGGTAGAGGGAACTCCGCTTCAGGATCATCAAAAAACCGATACCTGGGAAATGGTCCGGATGATTGCCACCGCACGCATCATCATGCCCGCTTCCATGGTACGCCTGAGTGCCGGAAGAATTGAAATGACTGGCTTTGAGCAGGGTTGGTGCTTTATGGCCGGTGCCAATTCTATCTTTACCGGTGAACGCGAAACCCTGCTGGTTACTCCCAATCCCGGGGTGTCAGAAGATCTGCAGCTGCTGGAAACCCTGGGGCTGAAGCCTATGAAGAAGGAGACCGGAAAAGAAACCTGTCAGAAGAATCATAACCTGATATCATTTCCATAATAGCATCATCTATGAATTTACAGCAACGCGACCGGGCTGTCAACTGGCATCCTTACACCCAGATGAAAACTGCTGCCGGTGCCATCGCCATTACCAGCGGAAAAGGAATCTACCTTTTCGATGAAACCGGAAAGTCCTATATTGATGCAGTGTCATCATGGTGGGTTACCCTGCACGGCCATGCCCATCCGTACATCGCTGCACGGGTCTCCGAACAGCTGAACACCCTGGAGCAGGTCATCTTCGCGGGATTTACCCATGAACCGGCCGTGCAGCTTTCCGAAAATCTACTGAAACTGCTGCCGGAGCTGCAGAGGAAGGTATTTTATTCCGATAACGGTTCTACTGCCGTGGAAGTGGCTTTAAAAATGTGCATTCAGAAAGCTTTCCAGCAAGGCAGGAGCAAAACAAAAATCCTGGCTTTCCGGGGAGCATATCACGGCGATACTTTCGGGGCGATGTCAGTGAGCGGAAGAAGCGCCTGGACCGAACCTTTCGGAGAAATGCTTTTTGATGTCATTTTTCTAGATCCGCCGGTCCCGGAAAATCTTGACGGGCTGAAGCGCTTTGTTGCAGATCATCAGGACGAAATCGCCTGCTTTATCTACGAACCTCTGGTACAGGGAGCTGCCGGCATGCTTATGCATCGTCCGGAAGATCTTTCGGAGCTGATGAAGTACTGCCGGGAACACGGAATAGTGATGATTCAGGATGAGGTATTTACAGGATTCGGCAGAACAGGAGCGCTGTTTGCGGCAGATTATCTCACGGAACAACCGGACATCATGTGCTTTTCCAAAGGACTGACCGGCGGAACGATGCCTATGGGGATTACTACCTGTTCCGATGAAATCTTTAATGCTTTTTTATCGGATGATCCTTACAAAACCTTATTTCACGGACATTCATTTACGGCAAATCCGCTGGCCTGTACCGCTGCCTTAGCCAGTATGGAACTGCTGCTGGCAGAAGAAACCTCTGAAAGGATCCGTATGATCTGCCGGAAACACTCCACATTTACAGACATCCTGAAGCAACATCCGAAAGCTGATCGTGTAAGACAGACGGGAACCATCCTTGCATGGAACATCAGAAGTGATGAACAGACTTCCTACTTTAATGATTCCGGAAAGGACGTCTATAACGAATTCCTGAAACGGGGTGTTATCATGCGTCCGCTGGGAAATGTCCTTTACCTGGTGCCGCCCTACTGTATTACGGAACAGGAGCTTGAGTTCCTTTACCGCCAGATCATCGAAGTGATGGATCTGGTAAAATAAAGCAATGACTGATCGGTGGTTAATTGGAAGGTATCCGTTAATCAGATGCTTTCTATCTCTATTCACCGGCTGTTCTTATGCTATTCATCATAATATTTTGTACGGGAAACCTGCCGGATCCGGAAGAGGTCTTACAAAAAGGAAAACAGGTAATGAAAATAGTTTCTTACTTTTGCGGATTAAAAATGAAGTATGAAAGTTTATACAGAAAGATTGATACTCAGGAAAATGACGCCTGAAGACAGGGAAGCCATATTCCGGTACCTGTCGGATGCGGATACTAACAGGTTTCAAAGCTGGATTCCGGAAACTTCCGGAGAGGTGGAAGAATTTATTAAAAACCATATAAAAGACTTTAATGTTCCCGGAACGTGGTTCCAGCTTCTGATAGCAGAAAAAGATAGCGGCAGCGTGATTGGTGATATCGGCGTTCATTTTATCGGATCCGACGGGCAGCAGGCAGAGCTCGGAATTACAGTCAGTAAAGAATACCATCACAAAGGATATGCTTCAGAAGCGCTGAAAGGGATCATCGGGTATTTGTTTCAGGAATTCGGCAAACACAGAATTACCGCATCGGTTGACCCCAGAAACACCGCTTCCATGAAACTTATGGAACGCGTAGGGTTCAGAAAAGAGGGCCATTTTATAAAAAGCCTTTTCTGGAAAAACGAATGGGCAGATGATGTGATCTTTGCCCTTCTCAAAGACGAATGGGAAACCGGACAATAACGTTCACTTGGCTTGTTTTTTGAACCTTTGCAACCTAAACAATCAATATGGAATCCGTATTATTCCTGCAGCTGGACTGGAAGGAACTTTTCATGGGCCAGGAAGAATGGCCTTTTCTTCTTGAGATTATTCTCCGTACCGTTATCATGTTCATCACCATCATTCTGGGCCTCAGAATCCTGGGCAAAAGAGGTGTAAAACAGCTTTCGCTCTTTGAGCTGGTGGTGATTATCGGTCTGGGATCTGCTGCCGGAGACCCGATGTTTTACAAGGAAGTCGGCATTCTCTCGTCCATCATTGTATTTGCGGTGATCATAATGCTGTACTCGGGAGTCACTTATCTTATCGGAAACAATAAATTCTTTGAAAACCTGCTGGAAGGTAAACCGATCTGCCTGATTGAGAAAGGAGAATTCTCTATTGAGAATTTTAAAAAGGAAAATCTCGGGAGTGATGAATTTTTTGCCGAACTGAGGCTGCAGGGAATTTCTCAGCTTGGACAGATTGACAGAGCGATAGAAGAGGTTTCCGGAGACATCAGTGTATTTTTCGCAGAAGATGATGAGGTAAAATACGGCCTTCCCATCATGCCGGGCTCTCTGGAAAATCCCCTGAAGACCATTAGCATAAAGGGACATTATTCCTGTACTTTTTGTGGACATACTGAAGAGAAAGAAAGCGGCAATGCAGGGAAATGTGACAAATGCCGGAGAGAAAACTGGGTAAAGGCCTGCGGAAAGAAGAGAATAACCTGAAAAATAAAAGGCTCCAAAGGAGGAGCCTAAAAAAACACAAATGATGAAAAAAAATTATTTCGATAAACAAATATACTGATTTATCTATACTATTAAGCATAGCATAACATTTATTTATAAAATCTATCGTTATTCTGATAAACCCGCATTGAGATCACGGGAAGTAGTGGAAATTCCCACAGCGACCAATACGAGAACGGTACCTGCAAAGATACCGGCAATAATTCCCTTTATTTTTTTCGGATGATTCCTTTCCAGAAATGCAATCGCGCCATTCTGTTTTGTTTTCATACCCATATACCATCAAATTATACACCAACTTCATAGCAGGGCTTAGAAATAATGGAGGCCGGTAATGAATATGCTGTTTCCGGAAATTTAAACCTGACGCAGGTTATATAACCCGTATTCGCACTGTCCGGTTATTTGTCTCATGTTGAGCAGGATCATAAAGGCAAAATTAAAAATTCTCATACTTTTGAAAAGAGCATAATACACTCAGATTCAATTTTAAAAAAGGTGAAAGCTTCTCCTGTAATGGGGAAGCTTTTTATATTGTTATAAAAGTACTTTTAAAAATCCGGGCAAAAACCAAACGCATTCACAACCTGCCGTGACAGCATCAGTGCTGATGAACCAAAAGCCTGAACGCTTTTAACAATTCTTCACGGTTCCTGATTTTCCCATCCTGTTTAAAAAAAATTCCTTCCCGGAGAGGGAAGGAACACACCTAACATTAAGAAATTTTGCTAGACAATAAACATTTGTGCAATTGCCTTTGCAGCATCTCCAGTTAAAATTTCGTCATATGCCGCGGAACCTGCCGCGGCTCCGAAGGCTGCTGCCGTATTGAATCCGGCCTGGTTGGTAAGATCTTCTCCTACATATACCTTACTGTTTACCGACGCCGGGATATTTCCACCGTCTGCGCCTTCAATCCAACCTTTATTTGCACGAAGCCTTCTCACCTGTGAGGCATGTCTGGCCTCTACGGAATGAATTTGTAAAGCTGCCTGAAGGATGTCCTTATTGGCCATTACATTTCCGGCCTGGCCTTTATACGCTCTTACACCGGTATCTTCAAAAGCCTGTGCCAGGGTAAGGAACTGGCTGTAATCCGTAAATGGTGAAAATGCACCACCTACCGTATAATTAAAATTCGGTTTAGCTGCCGGAGCTTCCCCAAGGGAAGTGAGTGCTGCTTTTAGGAATGCCACGTGCGCAGCCTCGTGTTTTGAGATCTGCTGGAAAACCACTTTGTCTGAACTTGGTATCAGACCGGCAGTCGCTAATCCTTTGGCATAATAATCATCTTCCAGGTATTCCAGGGTAAGGGCAAGCTGTAAAGCATCAGTCAATGCACTTTTGGCAGCGATTCCCGTGGATGCGGTACTCACTGTTTTCTGTGCTTTCACAGAATTGGTCATTAATGCTCCCAAACCCAGCGGTGCCGCAGCAATGGCCGCTTTTTTACCGAATGAGGAAATTTGGGTAAGGGTTTCTAATCTTGATGCTTCCGTAGTGAAAAATTTATCGTCAGAAAGTCTGTCCAGTAGTTTTAGAATGTTCATAATGTAATTTTTTGTGAAGTGAATAATTAACCGATGCCCTGTTCTTTCCAGGTAAACGGAGTTTTAAAGAATCCTCCTGCTGCCGTTACGACTTCCTTAGGCGTTTTTGCCAGGTCAAGACCATTGGCATTGATAATGTCATCACCGGAAAAAGCAGCCGTTCCAGGATTGATCAGGTCTCTGATCGCAGCGGCGTGCCTGGCTTCTACGGAAACAATTTTTCCTGCAATAACCAGGTACGTGGCGTTGGTAATGTACCTTCCGGCCCCGTTATAGGCCGCTACACCAGTATCTTCCAGTGCTTTGGCAGTGGCAAGTACGGAAGTACGGCTGTTGAAATCCACACCGGGATACTGAAACTCAAGGGTTGGCAATACATTGGATGTTGCTCCGCCGATAGCGGCCTTGAAAAAATCCCTGTGAATTACTTCATGATGATAGAGATCCGTAAAGATCTGTTTTTCGGCATTTGAAATACCGGAATAAAAATTATTCACCACTTTCGTATAAAAATCCGCTTCCAGCTGTTCAAGGGCGTATGCATAATTCAGTACGCCTACGTCACCCTTCCCAAGGTCAAAAACGTTATTGTCCACATAATCGAAATCGTTGTCATCACAACCGATCAGGGTTAATCCGGCCATAGCCAGCCCTACGCCACTCAGTTTCAGAAAGTTTCTTCTGTTGGTATCAAGAGTTGCTCCCTGATTTGAAACTTGAATTGTTTTTTTCATAATATTATCTGTTTAAGTGTTCACTTTAATTAAGAATAGAGAAAAAACAGCATAAAGGATTTATGCTGTTTAACAACTAACAAACCATTACGGCATTAATACCGTGTCTATAACGTGAATGACCCCATTAGACTGATTCACATCAGCTATTGTAACTTTAGCATCATTTCCTTTAGCATCTTTTACGTAAAGATTTTTTCCTTTTGTCCAGAAAGTAAGCTCTTCGCCTTCCACCGTTTTCATCATGGCTTTACCGTTTCCGGCTTTTACCGCTGCCCAGATCTGGCTGGCATTGTATTTTCCCGGAAGCACGTGGTAGGTTAAAATTTTGGTAAGCATTTCTTTATTTTCCGGTTTTACCAGATTGTCAACAGTGCCTTTCGGAAGTTTGTTGAAAGCTGCATTGGTAGGGGCCAGTACGGTGAAAGGTCCTGCTCCCTGCAATGTTTCCACCAGGCCGGCTGCTTTTACTGCTGCTACCAGTGTTGTATGGTCTTTGGAGTTTACTGCATTTTCTACAATGTTCTTGGAAGGGTACATAGCGGCGCCGCCTACCATTACCGTTTTCTCTTTTGTCATCTGGGCCGTCATGTTTCCGCTGAAAGCGAAAGATAAGGCAACCATTCCTAAAACTGCGATTTTTGATCTTGTATTCATTTCCTGATTTTTTTAAAAATTAATTGAATTGAGTTGTGTTGTTATAGGCATTTACGAGACCGGTTGTGCTTCAGATTTAAAATTTTCAAAAATATTTCAGTAAAAATCACAAACTTCTGTGAATCAGCATATTAATTTTTAAAATAATTGATCATGCTGCCATATCATTATGAAAAATTTTAATTTATATTCCCTCATTTAATTAAAAAATTAAACATTTGATTAATTTTTAGTTATAAATTTAAATTTTGACCATGCTGATACTGAATTTTTTTTGCACGAATAATGAACATTGTCGTCTGTATAGGATATACTGTTAAAATGTTCATATTTACTGCCACATGCCTGTTTTTATGTTTTGATGTGTTAAGAATATTGACAGGTTATTTTATTTTTGCTATATTTGAGCAGAAAATAATTCGTTATTAAAACAAACTATTCGGAAGAGCAACTCATCGTTTTACTACAAAACAAAAACGAAAATGGTTTTCATCATCTGTATGACCATTACTCAGGTGCGCTTTATGGTGTCATTCTCCGGATTGTTCAGTCTAAAGATTATACGGAAGAAATTATTCAGGATGTCTTCGTCAAGATATGGAATTCCATCGGCCAGTATGATGCCTCAAAGGGCAGATTCTACACCTGGATGATTAATATTGCCCGGAATACGGCTATTGATTATCTGAAATCCAAAAGTTTCCAGAACGAACTTAAAAACCAATCTCTTCCGGATTTCGTATATAACTCTGCAGAACTTTCAACAGAAAGCCATTCCTCTGATTTCATAGGGTTTGACAAGGTGCTTGAAAGTCTGGACATGGACAAGAAGGAACTTATCGACCTGGCCTATTATCAGGGATATACCCAAAGTGAGATATCTGAAAAACTGAAAATCCCACTGGGAACAGTAAAAACCAAGATGCGGAATGCGCTGATGAAATTAAAGGATTTGCTAAAAGACTATCAATAATTTGAACACTAAAGAATACATATCATCCGGAGTTATAGAATCTTATATTCTAGGTCTTGCTTCTCCCGACGAAGCAGGGATTTTGGAGTGTGTGATGAAGAATAATGCTGAAGTAAAGGCTGCTTTTGAAGAAGCACAGAAGACGCTGGAGGACCTGGCGACTGCACAGGCTGTAGCACCGCCTGCCGATCTGAAATCAAAGATCTGGGAAAGGCTGCAGCAGGAACAGCCTGCCGGTACCGTAGCGCCGGAAGCTGTATTTTCTGCGGATATTCCCGCTGCACAGCCACAGGAGGAAATCAGGATTCAGAGGACAGGGAACTGGAAGGCCTATGCCATTGCAGCCTCCGTGCTTTTCCTGATCAGTATAGCCGGTAATATTTTCTGGATGAACGACCATGCGGAGATGAACCGGGAGATGGCAAAAATGGAGACCGCAAAGCAATCTCAGGATTTTGCCATGCAGAAGATGAATCAACGGCTTGCGATGGTCACCAACCCGGATATGAAGATGGTGAGGCTGAAAGGGGTGGAAAAACATACCAGCTCGCAGGCTATGGTGTTCTGGGATACCAAAACTAAGGAAGTCTATCTGAATGCCGAAACCCTGCCGCAGGTACCCGAAGGTATGCAGTACCAGCTTTGGGCGATTGCCGACGGCAAACCCGTGAATGCCGGAATGTATACCGAAGAAAAAGACAGTAAGATTGCCCTCGCTAATATTCCCAAGGCACAGGCATTTGCCATTACCCTTGAAAAGAAAGGCGGAAGCCCTGTTCCTACGATGGAGAACATGTTTGTAATGGGTGAAATATAAGACTCATTTACATCATGCACAACATACAGAACCAGCCCTTAAGGCTGGTTTTTTTATTATATGAAACCTGCTTACCGGTGTCAAAACTGGTAAGGTTTCCATCTGCCGGGGTTTTACATCTCCGTTAAAATCCGTACCTTTAGGATGATCAATACCAAAATAATATGGAAAGAAGGAAAATTAAGAACACGGATCTTTCGGTAGCACCGGTAAATTTCGGGGGAAATGTATTTGGGTGGACACTTGACGAGCAACAGTCTTTTGACATACTGGACCGTTTCGCAGGGGAAGGATTTAATTTCATTGATACGGCCGATACTTATTCGTGGTGGGTAAACGGCAAAGGCGGACAGTCCGAGGAAATCATCGGAAAATGGAT
>NZ_CAJYMO010000158.1 GCF_913776365.1 uncultured Chryseobacterium sp.
AGTTTCCCGCCCAGGTTCTTCGGATCGTTGATCTTGGTCATCCAGCCGCGGATGTTATATTGGTAGTTAATGGTCTGTAACGGCTGTGCGGGATCTGTACCGCCTACTTTTTTGCTCTGCAGCTGGGAAAGCTCATTATAAGTGTTCTGGGAAAGGATCTCTTCAGGATGCTGGTCTACTTTGTGCTTATGGACCAGCGGCCTGTTCTGGTGGTCGAACGTGAAATTTTCCGTGATCACCTTTTCGGTATCCGTGCTTAGCCTTTTGTGGCGGGTAATGCTCTGTTCGGTAAGTCCCGCGAAATTCAGCTTCATATCGGTATTTGTAGAGCCTCCCAGATGGTTGGTTGACCGTATTCCTATCATACGACCTTTGGGATCATAGAGCATAAAATTCCTCGTCCAGCTGTCATCTTCCATATTTTTGAGATAGGTAGCCAGCAACAGCCCTTTCGCGTTGCCTTCCTGCGTGCTGACGATTACCTTCTGATCAAGAACCGTATCCGGAAGGTTGTCCGGGAAGTAGGGATCCCTTGGAAAAGTGTCATAGTAATTGATCGTCAGAATCCTGATCCCGGAGTCAGGATACGCAGCATTGTTATAATTAAGAGCGGCTACAGTGCTGTCCGGCGATGAGCTTCCCCTGGATTCATTGTTGCTGCCTCTGGTATCCACCATGGCCTGCTCAGAAGCCCTTCCTGCAGAACCGTAATCCTGTGTTCCTGTATAGATGCCGGTATATACGGCTCTACCAAGCAGGTCATATTTGGTAAACATCCATTTCCTGCCTTTACCCAGCTCGGCATCCTGGGTCATCACCGGCCTGTCCTGCCTGTCGTAGACTATATATTCCCAGCCTTTACCCGGGATTTTCTTTTCTGCCAGCCTGTTCCTTCCGTCGTAGCGGTACTGGTAACAGTAATGGTCCAGCGTATTGGCGTCAATGGCAGCAGAGACTGCCATGGGAGGAATCACCAGGGAAAGCTGGTCATACTCATTGTACACATAATAGGTATCGGCATCCTGGCTATCGGTAAGAGCCTTCCGGACAAGCACTACCTGCCCTTTCGTATTTTTGAATTCCGTTGTCTTATTGCCGTCCTCATCGGTGGTTACTGTTTTGTACAGCTGGCCTGCCGGGTACTGTACCGGCGCAGCAACGGAAAAAGAAGTAACTCCCTGAGACCAGGTGGTAGTGATCACATACTTTTTGACCTCGCTATCCGTATTGGTTCCGTATTCAAACTTCACCGGTTTGTCATTCCAGGCCATCCCCTGCTGTTTCTGTTCCAGCACCCTGTCCAGGGGAGAGTTTTCCAGCAGTTTTTCAGTGTAGATCTTTTCATTCTCATACGGGGTGTCGGGGGCATAGGATAAGGGATCGGTATAAATGGCCCCGCCTGCAGTACCGCCCTGGGGAACCGGAAGGTATTCGTTGGCCACTCTTCCGAAAGGATCATAGACGACATGGGAAACCACGTCCCTGCCCAGCGGGGAAGCCTTTACATTCACCGTCTGTTTCGGTCTGCCCAGCCCGTCGAAATACTGGACACTGACTGCTGTTTTGGCATTCTGTCCCGACGGGTAATCCAGATACGTCGTGGACTGTACATAATTTTCACCCGCACTGGCCTGCGCGTGCAGAAGTCCCTGAGCGGAAAGGATAATGATGGGAATTATAATTTTTTTCATGGTTAGTTTTTGTAGTTGTAGTTAAATTCTTTTACCGTTTTATACGATACGGTATTGGTGGCGCTGATTTCCTTTTGCTTTATTTCCCTGAGCCTGTTGGCGGAATCGTAATAATACAGCTCCTGCGCACCTGAAGGCTGGGTGATGGTCCTTACACCGATAAGGGGATCATAGGTATAGGTAGTGGCTGAAGTGCTGATTCCTGACAGGGCGGTCCTCAGATTATCCAAAGCAGCAAGCAAAGCGCTCTCATCTCCTCCGGGTACGGCTCCTGCATCGGAATCGGAAGCAGAAACAGCACCGGAGATCTGTGCAGAAACCGACTGTTCCAGCGCACTGTAGGTAATTCCTTCCACCCTGGCAATCGGCTGGGTTTTGTTGTAGCCCCAGATAATCGCTACTGATACACCGTCCTTCGTTTTGTACTGGAGCAGGTTACCGGCGGAATCATACCGTTCATAGGTCACCTCCGTATAAGGAGCTCCGGTCTGTACATCTGCAGATACTACCGAGCTGGGAAGCAAAAGATCCGGGCCGTCATAGCGGGTTTCTATTCTGGATAAAAGCCCGTTGTTTTTCCTTGACTCCGTTTCCAGCGGAATCCCAAGCATATTGGCATTGATAAGCCCCTGATTTCCTTTTTCTTTTGCATATTTGTATGCTGAGCTGTAGACATCTCCCCCCAAGATGCTCTGCGTTACCTGTACCGGATAATCTTCCGGATTATAGACCGTATTGGTGGTGGTGGTCACGGAACTCTGGACGCCGTTTTTATAGAAATACGATTTCTCGGTTTTCTGGGTAGGCAAAGTGATGCCGTATTTTACAAAATACTTGTAAGGGGTCGTCAGTGACACAGATGGATAAAGAAGATTAAAAGGATCATAATATTTATACTTGTATCTTTCCGGATCAATATCGTTGTAAAAATTATCCTTCCCTTTTATTCCTTCCAGTTTTTCGACGACATAACTTACATAGTCATTATTAACTTCCGAAAGAAGCTTTCCATCAGCACTGTATTTCTTCTCGGAAAGTACCTGCCCTCTCAGATAATCATGATTGGTAATGGGAAGTACCGGCATATAGGGAGTAATGACTTCAGGATTGGGAAAATCAACCGGCGACCTGAAGGTATAGACTGTTTTCCCCTTATCTGCGATGGTATTATCATTACCTCTGACGATCTGCTTAAGCGTTACATGCCGATATCCTACATCTGAACCCTGGGTTTTCTCTGATGGGATAATATTGTAATTTGTAGTTGTATCAGCGGTACAGTTATAATATATACTAATATCAGAAAGGGATGGATTGTACTGATAATTAATACTTTCGGTATACTTGAAAACAGGTTCAGGGAATACCAGGGCTCCACTGCTTCTCTGGGCATTGTTAATATCCGTATAATCGTAAATGTATTCTTTGGAAGGTACTGTCGCAACAGAAGTGTCAAAGTATCTGATAGCATTGATTCTCAATCCTCCTCCCTGTTTTGTCACATAGCTTTCAAAATAATGTTCTTTTGTTTGTGCCGTATAATTATATGAGACCGGTTTATGCGTTAATCCGTAACTTCCGCTCAGGGATGCATAATAGTTTCCAGGCTGAAGCTCAACTTCCGCATTAAATTCTGTTATAGGTTCACCGTCAGCTCCGGGATTGTTGTTCATGCATTGTGCACCGCTGTTACTGATGCAGGACTGCCATGGCATCTCCCAGAAATGTACTGCAGGAGAAAAGGTATTCTCATTAAGCTTCTGATAGATATCAAATCTCCAGCTCGAATAAATGAGACTTCCCAAATCCAGATGCAGCTTTACTTTCTGGGGGGAAAGCACGGTAAAGAACTCTTTTTTAACCGAAGGACTGAATGACGTAAGGCCGTCCAGTGTAAAACCGCTATCCAAATCTTTCCACTCTCCTTCCACCGATTCCATAGGAAGGCTAAACCCGGCTTTGTGACTATAAATATTCTCGCCAAAATCGAAAACCACTTTGCCTTTTGTAGGATATGTAATGGAGCTAATGACATCCTGGGCGATGGAGGCAGGTGTAGAAGAGGCCATATCCTTGTAATAGCCCCAGGGATCCTTCCTGAAAGTGTGATCAGATGTATTATAAGTAATGCTATACTCACCTGCATCAGTTCCTGATCTGACAACTTTCTTAAGCAAAAGCTTTTTTAGAATTCCGGAAGCATAGGGAAGATCGGAATAACTGGAATTCGAATATTCATAATCAAAGGAATATTTATCGATATACTGACCGGTATTCTGACCGATACTGTTGCTCTGTACAGACTTCAGTTTGTACAAATCACCGGCATTAAGATAGTTGGAGTCGTTCCTTCCTTTCTCATACATAAAATTAACTGTCCCTTTGCCTGTTATTGAAATGCTGGTGAGAAGTTTTGTATTTGCCCTGTTGTATACCGTCTGAACCTCTGTGGCGCCAGGCATTTGGGAATCAGGATTCATAGTAGTATTGGAATGGTTGTATATGATGTCTTTCGCAAGCCTCGTGGTTCTGGTATCAGGATCTTTGTATTCTACAGGTGAAACCAGATCATAATTGAAAGTCAGCAGGTCGTTATTCCGTGGATCTTTAACTTTTTCCAGATGATAAGCAGTAAAGTAGATCCCGCCACCTGAATTGGTGGTGATATCACCGGAACCATTGAGAAGTCCGATTTTGACTGTAGAGATATCTTTTGAGGAACTTTCCATTCCGCGGAAAAGATATTGATTTCCCTTATCGTCAGTAATGGTAATGGTCTGTACCTCCCCTCCGGAATCATGGGTACTGGTAATTCTTACATTGTTACGATCCAGTTTTTCAGCAATATAGTTCCCGTCAGGATCTTTCTTAATAATAAACCGGCCGGAATATCCCATGAAATTGTACTGATAAAGATCATACTCCGTATCATATTTACCTATTCCCACGTAGAATGCATATTCATTAATATCCCAGTTAGCAAGCTGATTAAATATCAGTTTATAAGTAGGATTGAAATCATGCTTATAGATTCCATATTTTGTGGCAGGAGGCGAAGACATAAATGTAGATTCTATCTTACCGTCGGCTACTCCTCCTCTTACTGTCCTTGTAATTGTTCCTCCTGCTGATAAACTCCACCCAAGACCGGTTTCTGAAGCTTTATCATCGGGTTTGGCACTTAAAGGATGGTATTTCAGCTGTACATTAAGCTGAATATCAGAACTACTGGTCGGTATACTGAATAATGGAATACTGATATCAGGAATTCCGGTATAATGGCTCACCGGTACTTCTTCAAATTTCATAAGGTTATTTGAAGTAGGAGCGGCAGGAAATATTTTATTGATATTATCCACATTTTTATTAAAATCATTACCTGCCTGGGCCTGTAATTGGCAATAAAGATTTAACAGAATTGCTATGCTTATTATTTTTCTTCTCATATCTTATTTTTTAATCAGTTTCGCACCCGCCGTTTTTCCGCTTTCCGTCTTCACGCTCACCAAGTAAGCACCCTGCACCAGCTGCTGCGTATTGATTTTGGTTATTTTGTTTTTTGTTTTTACAGTCTGAAGCTGACGCCCGCCCATATCATATACGGTAATCTCCGCCTCAAATGCTCCCTCTCTCAAACCCTCAAATCCAAGCTCCACGTAAGCGTAATCGGATACCGGATTTGGGTAAATCTTGATCTCCTGCTTTTCGATCAACCGGTCGATCTGGCTGTCTCCCAGCTTTACGATCTTCCAGTTCTCTTTTCCGAGCTCCTCGGCACTCGTGCCGGCCAGGATGATCGAGCCGTCGCGGTTTAATTTAATATCCGAAAGACGCTCTTCCCTCTGGCTGGATTTTCCTTTCACGTGCTTTCGCCACTGCTCATTGCCATTTGGGTCCAGGTACAGCATCCAGAACTTCTCGTCATCCGCTTCTGCCCTTCCCTCGGATTGCGTGTAGCCGCCCAGAAGTATCCCTTTCGAGGACTTGTCATCCGCGCTGTGCAGTACGCTCATGCCCATCAAAACATCCCGGTTTTTAAAGCTGTAGGACTTCTGCCATATCTCGTCCCCTTTATCTGTTATGGAGATCAGCCACACATCGGTTCCTTCCTCGATTCCTACGGTCTTATTCCCGGATCTCTCCGATCTCGACTCCCCGCCGATCAGATATCCTGAGGAAGTCAGGGCCAGGGTTCTGGGATGGTCATCACC
>NZ_CAJYMO010000159.1 GCF_913776365.1 uncultured Chryseobacterium sp.
ATTAATTGTTAATGCTTTTTGTTTAGGAGTTAGTTTCTGATACATTAGGACATTAAATTTTTCGTAAATTTACCAAAATTAAACCAACCTCAAAAGAAATGAAGTTGAAATTTTTAGGAACGGGAACTTCCCAGGGCGTGCCGGTGATCGGCTGTACCTGTGAAGTATGTCTCTCGGAAAACCCCAAAGACAGCAGGCTCCGGTCTTCCGTCATGGTGACCACCGAAGAGCACAGGAAAATACTGATCGACTGCGGCCCGGATTTCAGGCAGCAGATGCTGGCGAACCGCGAGGATTCGGTAGATATCACCCTGCTTACCCATGAACACAACGACCATGTGATCGGTCTCGACGATATCCGGCCCCTGATCTTCAAGAGCGGGAAAGATATGCCACTCTACTGTTACTCCCGGGTAGCCGGCGAGGTGAAAACCCGGTTTCCGTATGCCTTTGCCGATGTACGGTATCCCGGTGCACCGGCTTTTGAGCTCCATGAAATCGAAAACCAGCCATTCACCGTCCTGGATACGGAAATCACACCGGTAGAAGTGGTCCATTACCAGATCACCTCTTTTGGCTACCGGTTCAAAAAACTGGCCTACGTCACCGATGCCGGCTTCATCCCGGAAGCGGAAAAGGAAAAGCTGAAAGGCCTGGATGTCCTGATCATCAACTGCATCCGGAAGTTCGATCCGCATCCGGCACATTTTATCCTTCCGGACGCCATCGCCCTGTTCGAGGAAGTACGGCCCAAAAAGATGTTCCTGACCCACCTCAGCCACCATTTCGGGCTGCACGAGGCAGAAGAACCGCTGCTTCCCTCCGGCATGCACCTGGCCTACGACGGACTGGAAATTGAATTTTAAAAAAATTATCTGAAAAAGCTTTTGGATATTGCCAAAAGTTTCTATATTTGCACACCAATTAAAAGCATGGTTACACCGGCCCAGGTGGCGGAATTGGTAGACGCGCTGGTCTCAAACACCAGTTCTTAGGAGTACCGGTTCGATCCCGGTCCTGGGTACTAAAACCTTCGGAATCAATGATTCCGGAGGTTTTTGATTTTATGTCTTTTATGCTGTATTTTCGAATCGTGCAAACAAGCGTGCAAAATCGTAAACAAATCCTTGGGAATCCGGGTGTAAGAACCGGAAACAGTAAAGGATTGCATCATTCATCCGATCCGGAAACGATTGCCGGAACAACGAAGCAAACTCAGCCCTGAAATTGTAAACATAACATACTTAATGCCCACTCATACAATCAGGCAAACTATCCATAAAGCAATCCACCCGGTTATATTTCACCATTTCAGTTATAGAACAATACGGTTTCCGTTCTGCTACCGTCCGCTATCACAACCTTAATGGTATCCGATTGAATGTGCTGAAGCGTTTTATTCCGGGATTCCGAAAGCGGCTTCATAAATACCAGATGATCTGTACTTAGGGCAGAAACTCTTGTATTGGTAAAGCGTTCCAGATTGCCATAGGTCACTGAAGTCACTGAAATGATTTTTTTATCCTGTATCTCTTTTTTATCCCTGAAACGGACGAGAAGCGAATGGGCAGGGAAACCGTTCGGTTGGTTATGATTTACCAGGTATCCCGCCTCTATTTTCTGCTCATAAAAACGGCTGTCCGTCTTGGTGTAACGCATCAGCACATACTCCGTGCAGCTGTGGAATAAAAACAGCAGCCCTGACAGCAAAACTGATTTGTGAGGAACGTTTCTTTTTTTCATAGCGTCTTTTTAAACATCAAACGGAAAAATAACGGTTAAAAACCGGAAAAATTATATTGTAAATAGCAAAGAAAAGTAATGCATTTAATTGGACTGACCTGAACTCAGGACAATTTGTAAAAATAGTACCGTTTGGTAAAAGAAATAAACATGATCCGAAGATTCCCGGAACAGGATCGGCTGTCCTGAATATGATTTCTATTTCAGACTCACGTTACTTAATGAGCAACTTCAGCAAAGCCACATGTCACCGCAATTCCCTATTTTTGTAATAAATGCCGGTGCATTCAAATACTCCCCTGCTTCATTACAGTAAAATCATCATGTTCAACATCCTCTTACAGCACATCCGCGAGAAAGTAAGCCTGGAGCCGGAAGAGGCCGGGCGGCTGGAAACTTTTTTCCTCCCGAAAGAGCTGGCCAGGAAAGAATTCCTGCTGCGGGAAGGGGAAATCTGTCGTTACCTTGCGTTTGTCAGCAACGGGATCCTGAAATCGTTTACCCGGGATGAAAAAGGCCAGGACCGGATCAGCCTGTTTGCCTTTGAAGGCTGGTGGATTTCGGATTTCAACAGTTTTATCAACCGGGAAAAGGCCGTGCTGAATATTGACGCCGTTGAAAAGTGTGAGCTGCTGCTGATCAGCATTGAGGATTATGAGCGGCTGACCCTGGAAATCCCGGTAATGGACCGCTATTTCCGGATCCTGTACCAGAACAGCCTGGTGACGAAAGACCGGCGGCTGATGGTGTCCAACAAATCCACGGCAGAAGAAAAATACCTTTCCCTGGTACGGAACAACCCGGAACTGTTCAGAAGGATTCCCCACAGCCTCATTGCTTCTTATCTGGGACTGAGCCCGGAGACGGTGAGCCGGATCCGGAAGAGGCTTCTGCTGCGGTAGAACCTACCGGTTTTAAAAAAAGTCTTGATCCCGGTCAAGTGTTCCGGCTGAATATTCGCTTTACCTTTGTTATGATCAACAAAACACAGAATAACAAAAATAAAGACAATGAAAAATATTGCACTGGTCATAGGATCAACCGGAATTACGGGCAGCAACCTTGCCGAAGAACTGATATCACAGAACTGGACGACTTACGGACTGGCCAGAAACCAGACAGCCCCTGTTTCGGGACTGATTCCCGTGAAGGCCGATCTGCTGGATGAAGAAAGCTTATCAGAAGCCCTGAAAGACCTCTCCCCGACCCACGTTTTCTTTACCACCTGGATGCGGAAAGATACGGAGGAAGAAAATATCCGCGTCAATGGTACGATGGTACGGAACCTTCTTAACGTCCTGTCACCCAAACAATCGGTGCAGCATGTGGCACTGGTGACCGGGCTGAAACATTACCTCGGCCCTTTTGAAGCCTACGCAAAGCAGGGCACCCTACCGGAAACACCTGTGCGGGAAGAGCATCCGAGACTGGAATATCCCAACTTTTATTATGCACAGGAAGATGCAGTCTATGAAGCGGCTGCCAGGGATGGCTTTTCATGGAGTGTCCACCGCCCGCACACAGTAATCGGCTACGCTATCGGAAACCTGATGAACATGGGAATTACCCTGGCCGTGTATGCCAGCATCTGCAAAGAGACAGGCGCAAAATTCGTCTGGCCGGGATCGGAAGCCCAATGGAACGGATTATCCGACGTTACGGGTGCCCGAATCCTGGCCAAGCAGCTGATCTGGGCCTCCACCACGGAAGAAGCCAGAAATGAAGCGTTCAACGTAACCAACGGAGACGTTTTCCGGTGGAAATGGCTATGGACAAAAATTGCAGACTCTTTCGGGATTGAAGCGGACGGATACAACGGTTCTGTCAGGCCCCTTGAACAGGAAATGGAAGGAAAGCAGGAAATCTGGCAAAAGATGGCGCAGCAGTACGGGCTGAAGGAAGCCGACCTCAGCAGGCTCAGCTCCGCGTGGCATACCGACCTCGATCTGGGAAGGCCCATCGAAGTGATGACGGATATGTCCAAAAGCAGGAAATACGGCTTTACGGCATTTGAAAGTACGGAAGATTCTTTTACCGGCCTGTTTCAGAAGCTGAAACAAGAGCGGATTATCCCTTAAAGGTCAGGATCACAACTGCAAACAGCCGGCTTACAGAGACGTAAGCCGGCTGTTGTTTTGTATACCATTACTGATACTGAATAATGCTTTCTATTCCTGTTCAGCGGTTTTTTCGAACCACTTGATGTACGCTTCCACGGCTTCCCTGATGAATTTTTTCTGATCCCCGTCTTTCAGGGCTCCGCTGTCATCAAACAGTTCATTGGCTTTGGCTATGTATACTTCGGGCTGCTGCATGGCAGGCATATTCAGGAATACCAGGCTCTGTCTCAGGTGGTGGTTGGCACCGAATGCGGAAATATTTCCCGGGGAGTTGCTGAAAACGGCAGCCGGTTTTTTATCCCACACACTCTGTCCGTAAGGCCTGGAACCGATATCCAGCGCATTTTTCAGGACACCGGGAACGGAACGGTTGTATTCCGGAGTGATAAAAATAACGCCGTCAACCTCTTTCGTTTCGTTGCGGAACACGGTATAGCGTTCCGGCACCCGGCCTTCATCATCGAAATCCTGATTATAGACTTCCAGTCCGTCCAAAGAAATGATTTTGAACTCATACCCTTCCGGAGCAAATGAGAGAATATTCTTTGCTATTTTTTTTGAAAATGATTCTTTACGCAGGCTCCCTGCAAGAATCCCTATTACTTTACCCATATTTTGTGATTTAGAAATGTTGTTTTATGATAAACTGGCTGAAAAAACCGGTCTGGTTTCACTCCATCAGGTTTTTTCCTGTTCATCAATACAAGTATCCTGCCGCACGGGCGTACCACAAAAAAATAAAGTACAGGCTGCCGGAATTGTTTTCAGGAGAAAATCCGGTTAAAATACAAAGCTCCCTGATGACTTAGGTATCCCGGTCGCTTCGCCTTAAGATTCTGAATTATCAGAAACATCGGTCTCAGACTGCCGGCAAGGACCGGTTCCGAAACACATCCGGCCGGTGTGGATGAATATATTCAGGCGCCGGACAGATCCATGTCTGCCTGAAGCTGTTCTTTCAGGATACTTTCTTTGTCCGGTTCCGTGCGGGGGAAGGAAAGGGCGCTGAGAAAAGTGACGCTGGTGCGGTTGCCCTGCTCATCTACTTTCACCACAATGGATTTACAGCATGGGGAAGCGTTAAAGTAATTTTCATAGCGGGTACCGCATTTAAAGCATTCGGTAATGGTGATTTCTTTTTTTTCCATGATTTCATATTGTGTTTACGATTAAAAAACCGGCCGGTGATTATGCCGGCCCGTTCAAACTAATAACCCTATAACCCAAACCTGAGTCATTGAATTTTTACATATTTTGCCCGCATCGGGCAAACGGTACTATTTCGTTGTAATAAGGCAGAAACGGAACTGAATTATTTTTCTACCTGCAGTCTGTTAAGTTTAGCCACTGTGTAAAGGGCATCTGTAATTTTCCGGTCATCTGTTTTTCTGTTTTTTACCTGCCTGATATAGGCCGGATCTTTTTTTTCATCTTTGAGAATCAAATTCACAGAATGGGTATAACGCGCCGGTAACCATTTCTCAATGAAATCGTGCATTTCACTGATCGATCTCTGATTAGGGGGAGTCGACAATCTGTTCATTTACATGAATACATTTTTGTTTAACCTTTTTTCGTAATTTTGTGTGTCTTTTATAAAACTTTTACGGGACAAAGATACAAAAATATATTCAAAAAACAACAATTTATTGATTTATTTGTAATAATTTATTACAAGGCCAATTTAATAACGAAAAAAAACTATTGAAAATGAAAATACACGAAAAGATCAAGGAGTACAGCAAGGGAAAAGGGGAAACAATGAAAGAGATTGCTGATGACTATGGGGTGACCCCACAATCCATCCAGCTTTATTTTTCCGGAAAAAATGCCATGCCGCTCAGTTTTCTGTCATGGTATATCGACAAACATCCTGATATAGACCTGTACGCACTTTTCAGCAAAGAGCACGACCATATTGTTGCCGAGCCAAGACCCGATTACCATAAAAAATACAGGAAACAGCACGTTATCGACCGTATCGTTTCCATCCTTGAGGAGGAATTGTAACATAAGATACCGCAGAAAAATTATTTTCGAAGTATCCGGAACCATCCCGTAAAAAAAACCAGTACAGAAGAGAAGGAAAGGATGCCTTCTTTTCTGTTTTATCCCTGCATCCGGATAGGTATACCAAAGGCATTGCACCACCTCCGATTCCCTGCATCAGTCACTGCAGATAAAGAGGCTCAGGATATGCCGGGATCATGACCTGCACCGTACCTTTCTCTTATCAGCGCTTCCTCATTTGACAAACCAGACCTCGAAACGGCTTCCCTGTACCAGCGGCCGGTAATTCAGGTAGCCATGATGTGCCTCCATAATGCTTTTGCTCAGGGTAAGCCCGATACCGGATCCGCTTTCACGGGTGGTAAAGAAAGGCAGGAAAATCCTGTCCCGGATTTCTTCCCTGATGCCGGCGCCGCTGTCTTCCACACTCAGGACAATACGGTTGTTCACCATCCGGATTCCGGTGCGGATTTCCTTTTCCGGGCTGCCGGCCAGTGCGTTGATGGCATTCAGGTAAAGATTGATCAGGCAGCGTTCGATCATCTTCCGGTCGGCTGCAACATGATGCTCTTCCCAGGAAACGGTAATCCGGATGCCGTTTTTATCGAATTCAGGTTTCAGGAACCTGAGTGCGGATTCTGCAACGCCGGACAGCGATATTTCTCTGAGGACCGGTTTGGGCAGTTCCGCTACCTGCCGGTAGTCATCTACGAAGCTCAGCAGCTGCTCCGATTTTGAACTGATGATCATGAGGCTTTCCTTCATGTCTTCCTGGTCTTCTTTTTCTATGGTTTCCTGGTTGGCAATGTATTCCAGGTTCTGGATGAGGCTGTTGACCGGCGTAAGGGTATTGAGCAGTTCATGGGAAATTACTTTCATCAGGTTGTTCCAGGCCAGCTTTTCTTTCTGCTCGATGATTTTCTGTACTGACTCCAGGCTGATGATGCAGAAATGGTGCCTGGCATTTTTTACCTGTTTTGTCCTGAGCGAAAACAGTTGCCTGCCGTTCCTGTTGATAGAGACATCAAAGAATTCCTGGGTGTTCCCATAGCCGGACGTATGGATAATCCGGTAAAATTCAGGGATTTTCTCTTCATACAGGTTCCAGCTGTTGTATTTCGGAATCTGCAGGATGTCGAGAAAAGCGGGGTTTACGTAAAAGACCTCCCAGCCGTTCCTGTTTTCCGAAAGAATCATCAGCCCGATTTCCAGCTGGTTCAGGATTTCTTCATACAGGAGCCTGTAAGACGTTTGTGAGAGATGCTCTTCCCTGGCCTGATGATACAGTTGTACGGCACTGTCAGTAAGAGAACTTCCTTCCGCCTGCGGAAAAAGGGAAAAATCTTTTTTCTGAATGGCCAGCAGCAGCTTCTCGGTTTTATGAAGAGCCGATAAAAATGAAGCCCGTGCCAGAATGATAAAGCCTGTTGCAGCTATCGCAGACAGAAACGCAGTCATCCGTTGACCCTGAGTAAAGAAATGAAGAGCTCCTGCTCCACCGGCCGAAGCCAGGAGAATAAAAAGGAGCCCGTACCCTTGTTGTTTTTTCATGTTGTTTTTTACTAATCCGTTTTTTTTGTCCTGGAAAAACCATTGCAAGGCAGGGAGCCCGCAGCCCGACTTGAGCGGAGCTCTTTTTCTGCTGTTGCGGGGCGCCGGCCGTAAGCAGTTGTCCCTTTTCTTCCGCAACAGCAGAAAAAAGCGGGAGCGGAAGGCGGAAAAGCTGCCCGAATTCAGATGCAGGTCATCACAGCCCGGCTTTTTGTCTATAACCTGAACTTTTCCATTCTCCTGTACAGCGCGGCCCTTGAAAGCCCCAGTTCTTCTGCCGCCGCTGAAATATTGCCCCGGTGCTTTTTCAGTGCTTTTTTAATCAGGAAACCTTCCATTTCTTCCAGGTTCAGGTTGGTAAGGGTATTCTCTGCTTCTTCATCCTGCGGCATCAGCAGTTTCAGGGTTTTGTTGCCGGAAAGGATTACGCTTCTTTCGATGCAGTGATCCAGCTCCCGGATGTTCCCCGGCCAGGAATACCGCTGCAGTCCGGAAACCATGGTTTCATCAAGCATCAATCCGGGTTTATGGTACTTTTGCCGGTATTTTTCAAGGAAATATTCAGCCAGTGCCGGAATATCTTCCTGCCGTTCCTTCAGGCCGGGGATCTGAAGCTCCACGGTGTTGATCCTGTAATAGAGATCCTTCCGGAAACGGCTTTCGGAAACGGCTTTTTTCAGGTTTTCATTGGTGGCAAAAATGAACCGTACATCCAGCTGCCGTTCCCTGGCCTCTCCTATCCTCGACAATTTCCTGTTCTGGATAAGACTCAGAACTTTGGCCTGCAGCTGAAGCGGGAGATTCCCTATTTCGTCGAGGAAAACCGTGCCGTTCTGGGCGTTTTCAATTTTACCGGTGTAATCCTGGTGCGCATCGGTGAAGGCACCTTTTTTATATCCAAAGAGCTCCGCTTCAAAAAGGTTTTCAGAAAGGCTTCCCAGATCAATGTGGACGAAGGGTTCGTTTTTCCTGTCAGACATCTCATGGATATGCTCCGCCAGTACATATTTTCCGGTTCCGTTTTCCCCCAGCAGCAGCACATTGGCATCGGTAGCGGAAACCCTTCCGATCTGCTCCATGATTTCCTGCATAGCGGGCGACTCCGTTTCCAGCCTGTATTTTCCGGTGCCGGCGTTTATGTTTTCCCACTGGCTGAGCTTTCTGTTTTTCCGGGAGATCTCGATGGCGAGATTAACCGATGCATAGAGTTTTTCATTGTTCCAGGGCTTCAGGATAAAATCGGAAGCGCCGTTTTTAAGGGCTTCCACAGCCAGTTCCACTTCGCCATAGGCAGTCATGAGAATAATGGGGAGCCGGGGTTCTATGGTCCTGATTTCCTGCATCCAGTACAGTCCGTCCCGCCCGTTTTCAAACCCTTTCCTGAAGTTCATATCCAGGACAACCGCATCCACCTGTTTTTCGGACATCAGCTTCAGGATATTTTTAGGCTGGCTGAGACAGCTGACTTCCGTGAAGAATTTTTTGAGCCAGACCCTGGCCGAAAACAGGATATCCTCGTCATCATCTACAATTAAAATATGGGCTTCTTTTTTACGCATTTCCGTTTAGTTGTTACAATAGTTTCTGATGCTCCCGGTGTTCTTTTCCTTTTCTGAAGGACCAATGAAGTTCCTTTTTCCGGACAGCCGTTCTGCCGTCCGGGAAAATCAGGCAGATCAGGACCCGGGTTTTCTGCCTGGAACAATCTGTTGTTTCTCCGCAGGTTTTGTGCTTTTCATTTTTTTTGCCATTATCTTAATGCATCAGCTCCAAATATAAATTCATTCTTTTTTCCCTCATCGGATTCGTGGCAAGCAATTCTTCCTGAAACTGTCCGCTTCCGTACAGAAAGTGTCCGGTAATGAACAGTCAGAAATCCGTTTACATATCGTCAGGCCTTGATTACAGGGAGTTACAGCTTCATAAACAAATGGCACCGGCATTGTGTAATCCCCTGTAAGCAAAAGTGTTATCTTAATATGGATACGAAAATAGTAAAAAAGAAATCCAAACTGAAATTTGTGCTCATTATTTTAGGCGGTATGCTTACGGCCGCCAGCTTCGGATCGTATTTCATCCATCAGAAAAAAACATACAATATTGCATCCGGAGATATCAGCATTGATGCGGTGACAAAGGGAAAATTTGAAGATATGCTGATGGTGACTGCGCAGACCCAGTCGCTGCATTCCTCCCTGGTCAATGTGACGGAAGGGGGTGCAGTAAAGGAAATTTTTGCCGAAGACGGGCAGATGCTGGTTAAGGGCCAGCCTATCGCCCAGGTATATAACCCGAATACGGAATTCAGCTACCTGAATCAGGAAACGGGAATCATGCAGCAGATCAGCCAGATGAGAAGCTCACTGCTGGAGCTGAAGAACCAGGAATCCGGCCAGGACAAAGAACTGCTGCAGTCGCAGAATGATTATAATACGGCCTTACAGACTTATCATCTTCAGAAACGGCTGTATGATGCAGAGATCGGCAGGAAAACGGATTATGATGTCGCCCTGCAGAACCTGAATTATCAGAAGCAAAGGAAATCAATCGTGGAAAGAGGGGCCGCGGGTGAACGTGCGTCCCGGAATTCCCAGCATGCAGCCATCTCGTCTTCCATTGCGCAAATGGAAAAGAGCCTGCATATCCTGCGTTCCAACAAAAACAATTTCCTTATCCTCGCCCCGGCTTCCGGAAGACTTTCCTCCTTTGCCATTTCCAACGGCCAGAACCTGGCCACCGGACAGAGCATAGGAAAAATAGACCTGATGGACGGCTATAAGCTGGTTGCCAAGGTAGACGAATACTATATCAATAAACTGATCACGGGAATCAGAGGAACCCTTGATAACAACGGAAAAGAATATGAAGTGATCATTACCAAGATTCTTCCTGAAGTAAAAGACGGACAATTTTCCGTGGAACTGAACTTTATAGAGGCGAAAACAGAAAACCTGAAAATAGGAATGACCTTCGGGGTGAAACTGAAGCTTTCTGCCGATACGCAGAGCCTGATGATCCCGAAAGGAAACTTCTACAAGGATACCGGCGGAAGGTGGATTTTCGTACAGAAAGGCAGTCAGGCTGAGAAACGCACCATCAGCCTCGGTAGGGAAAACCCTTTGTATTATGAAGTGGTTTCCGGGCTGAAACCGGGGGAAAAAGTCATCACCTCCGATTATTCAGGATTCAAGAAATACGATGTGCTGAATATTCAGAAATAAAGCAGCATGATCCGGATAACAGGGTGCGGAAAGATAAAGGAAAGACTTTCATCACCACCGGAGAAATATTTGCAAACGCAAACATTCCATCCCGCAACACAATGTAAAGTAAATAAAATCATGAAAAATATACTGTTCTTCCTCATTACAATCATGAGCCTGAATGGATCAGCAGTGATTCCGAAAGCTCAATGTATTTCTCCGCGGCTCCGTTCTTTTATGGGGGCCGTACCGGATGACAGGGGAAAAAGAAAAATACCTGCATCCACTGAAGAGAGACTTTCTTTTACAGGAAATTACCTTTCTTTTGCAAAGGGAAGTCTGCCTTATCCGGGAACTGCCACTTTTTATGGAAGCAGCAGCACGGTTAAGAATACTACAAAATGGTAGAACGGAAGAACGACTGATGAAATCACATTTATATAAAAGACTAACGATTACCTAAGAAAAATGACTGCCGGAAAAATACTTTGCAGCTTCTGCCTGAGCCTTTCTCTCCTCACTTCCGCCACATGTGCGAAAGCCCGTTCCGGAAGTGTTGAGGTGATATTTAATCCCAACATTGCCACTTATTCCATTGTAGAATACCTGGTGGCCAGAAAGCAGGGACAGCTTTTCTATATTGATGGCAAGAGAGACATCAGTTACCTGCCGATGGCAGCACTGGCCAATCAGGAAATGGAAAGATACGATAATTCACAAATCATAAAGGATATGCAGGACTATCTTGAAGTTGTAGGCCAGCAGCAGGATCTCTCTTACCAGGTGTTGCTGAAGCATGATGTTTTTCCGGCAAAAGGATATGCGTATGCTATTGAGGAAAGTGATCCGCTGAAAAAAGCAGCGGCTGAAAAATTTGCAGAACAGTTAAGAAAATTCTATGTCCAGAGAAACCTCGGGAATTTCTTCCGGAACCAGCAATATTTTCTGAAAGGAGCAAAGGATGAAGTCAGGAAAAACATACCGGCTTCCTATATGGAGAAAATGGAACATTATTACGGTGAGAAATTCATGGCCTACCGGTTTTACATTAATCCTTTTGATGCAGTACCTTACAGCCATGTATTCTGGCATGGCAACGGACCTATGATCAGGTCTGGCAAAGGTAAAATTGCCAATATGATCAGCAGTGCCTACCTGCCGTTGGGTAAGAAAAAGAGAACAGGTGATTATAAAGAATTCGGGTTCAACCATCTGGAGACCACCCGCTTCCTGATCACCCACGAATTCGGCCATGCTTTTGTCAACCAATATCTGGTTCCATATGAGGAAAGGATCAACCGGAGCAGCACGCTGATGTCCGAGGCCCTTACTGATAAAATGGGAGGACAGGGCTATTCTTACTGGCCGTCGTGTGTTGCCGAGCATATCGTAAGAACCGGAGAAATACGGATTGCCCTGGCCGATGGCAACGGGAGCCTTGCCGGAATACTCAGGGACCGGCACATCAAAGAAAATTATTTTGTCCTGATCCCTGATTTTGAAAAGAAAATACAGGCGTATGAGAACAATAGGGAAAAGTACAAAGCTTTTAAGGACTTTATTCCCCGGCTGCTGGATGTCCTGGATGAAACAAGCGTGAAAAGCGTAAGGGAAAGGCTCCATATGCCCGTTGAAAAATATTCCGTTACGCTTACCGTTACCGTTCCTCTCAACAGCGGCGATGTTTATATTACAGGCAATCAGTCAGCTACAGGCAACTGGAATCCACAGAAAATCAGGCTTACAGCAACAGGCAGTACCACAAGGCAGATTACTTTCATGACCTTCCCGGATTTAAAATTTAAATTTACCAGAGGAAACTGGCAGACAGAAGGCAAAGTCAGCGGTTTTGCGGAAGGTCAGAATATAGAAGTATCAGTCAATAAAAATACTGATTTTCATTACACCGTTACCCGCTGGAACCCTTAACCCAATACATAACAGAATTAAAAATACATAACAATGATAAACATTCAAAACCTTTCCAGAATCTACAAAACCGAAGATGTTCAGACCAACGCGCTCAATGATGTCAGCCTGCACATCAAAGAAGGTGAATTCGTAGCAATTATGGGCCCTTCGGGCTGTGGAAAATCCACGTTCCTCAATATTCTCGGCTTGCTGGACAGTGCTTCTTCCGGATCCTATCAGTTTGCCGGAACCGAAACCGTAGGACTCCGCGAAAAGAAAAAGTCGGAGATCAGCAAGAAAAATATCGGATTTATTTTTCAGAATTTCAACCTGATCGATGAACTGACGGTCTACGAAAACATTGAGCTCCCTTTGCTATACAACCATGTATCCTCTGCGGAAAGAAAAAAGAGGGTAACAGAGATGATGGAAAAGATCAATATTTCACACCGGGCAAAACATTACCCGCAACAGCTTTCGGGAGGGCAGCAACAAAGGGCGGCCGTTGCCAGGGCCCTGGTAACCAGACCAAAGCTGATCCTTGCCGATGAGCCTACCGGGAACCTGGACAGTACCAACGGCAACGAAGTCATGAACCTGCTGGCAGAGCTGCACCGCGAAGGATCCACCATTGCGATGGTTACCCATTCTTCTTATGACGCCGGCTATGCGTCCAGGATCGTTACCATGAAAGACGGTGAAATCTTCTCACAGGAACATACGGAACAGCGGAAAGACGTTTTTGAAAAAGCGGAAGCCCGCAATTTCGAATAAACAAAACTAAACAGGAACTATCCGGAAGCGTATGTTATCTTTTTACGAAAGGCCCGGGAACTTCAGTAACCGGAAATCAAAAAAATGAAAACACTTTATCTTTCAGCCGTTTCAAAAGTACGTCCCGGATTGCCATGGAACAGACAATCAATCATTATTTCATATAGTGCCAACCCTGCAGGTTCAGTGGCCTGCAGGGTTTTTAAAGAATGGCATTTATTCCCATTATTAATTCCCAATAACCGCAATGCTCCATAACTGGCTCAAGATCGCTTTCATCAATTATAAAAAAAACGGGCTGTCCACCCTGATCAATCTTTTCGGAATGACCGTTGGGCTTACCGGCTTTATGCTCATCCTGATGCACTGGAATGACGAAGAATCCTATGAAAAATGGAACCCGGAAAAGGACCGGATTTACGGGTTTCAAAACTATAATAAAAAAGACAACCTCTACGGCAGCAGTATTTCCTATCCCATTGCTGAACGTGCAACAAAAGTGATTCCGGAAGTCAAGGATTTTGTCCTGTTCAGCAGTGCGGGGACGGCTTTTAAAATGACCACCCGATATAAAACCGCCTACCAGTTCGGAGGGATGTCCGTTTCCGGGCATTTCTTTCATTTTTTCCCGTTTAAACGTGTTGCAGGCAGCTTTAAACACGCCCTGACGAAAGAGAATTCCCTGGCACTCTCCAAGGACGCGGCAAAAAACCTGTTCGGGAAAACAGATGTTGCCGGCGAAACCGTAAGGTTTGACAACAGAGATTATATCATTACTGCCGTCTACGAGCTGCCGCAAGAAAACAGCCTTATAAAACCGGAGTTCATTACACTGGCTTATGATCAGATCAAATATGACAAGGATGAATGGGGAGCCTTCAATTACGGCTGTTTCTTCATGCTTGACAGGAATGCAGACCCTGATAAAGTGCAACAGAAATTATTAAAAGATGTTTTTAAATACCGTGCTCAGATCAGTGCCCGGGGAGCAGGCATCACCCCTCAGAAATATCTGGAACTCTATGGTCCGCAGGACAGCCTGCTGACTCCTCTCGACCAGCTGAATCTCCACGCAAAAGCGTACTGGTTCCAGGGCGGGGATTTTAAAATGATTATCATCCTCTTCACCCTTTCGGTCCTGATCGTGATTTTATCCGCCATCAATTTCATCAATCTTAAAACTGCACAGGCCTCGCAGCGTGCCAAAGAGGTAGGAGTAAGGAAAGCGATAGGAAGTACGAAAACGGGATTGATAGCCCAGTTTTTACTTGAGGCTTTTGTGATTTGTTTTGCATCCTATCTTCTGTCTTTAGCTCTTACTGAGCTCCTGCTTCCTGAGTTCAACAGGTTTTTTGACAAGGAAATCAGCCTGAATAACTGGCATGTGCATCTATATTCCTTTCTGATGGTTATGGCCATCACACTGGTTTCGGGGTTGGCTCCGGCCCTCTACCTTACCCACTTTAAAGCTATAGAAACGCTAAAAGGAAATTTCTCGAGAAGCCGCAACGGCATATGGCTGAGGAATGGAATCCTCATCCTGCAACTGATGATTTCGTCATTCTTTATCATCGGTGGAATTATTGTAAACCGGCAGGTCACATATATGATGAGTAAGGACCTTGGCTACAATGGTAAGCAGGTATTTATGATTTTTTTCAGCGAAAACAGTCCCAAGCCGTGGATAAAATACGAACGGCTTAAAAATGAAATGAAAAAGATTCCGGGCGTTGCCGGTATATCATATGGGGAGGCTGTCCCGGGTACCTTCAGGTACAGCGATTCCAATATGGACTGGAGGCAGAAAAGCATCCTTGCCCAGCATGGTTCGATGGACTACGATTATCTCAGGTTTATGGGAATCAAACTTCTGAAGGGGCGCTGGCTGGATCCGAAGTTGTCATCAGATACCCTCAATAATGTGCTTGTAAATGAAACCTTCGTAAAAAAATTCGGCTGGACCAATGACGAGGCATTGAAAAACGAGTTCCGTCCCGGCTTTGATAACAAGCCGTATCATATTGTGGGAATCGTAAAAGATTTCAATATCAAGAGCCTGAAATCCGAAGTAAACCCAATGGTTTTCTTCCATTACCGGGCGACGGACTGGAAAAGATACAATGTCTATAACATCCAGCTGAAAATCAATGCAGATGATATGGAAGGCACGGTAAAGAGAATCAAAGCCTACTGGCAGAATCATGCAGAACCCGGCTATCCCATTCAGGCCTATTTCGTGGATAAAGAATTTGCGAAAACTTTTGAAACCTACCAGAAACAGCAGACGCTTTTTACCATCCTCAATGCCATGGTCCTGATGGTGGCACTGCTGGGACTGTTCGCCCTTTCCTCACTGATTATCGGCCAGAAACTGAAAGAGGTAGCCATCAGGAAAACATTGGGCGCATCAGACGGAGACCTGATTTTCGGACTGACAAAACAGTTCCTCCTGATTACAATGGCTGCCGTCCTCATCAGCATGCCCGTCAGCTATTACCTGATGAACGAATGGCTGAAAGATTTTGCCTACAGGATTGATATGCCGGTTTTCCCGTTTCTGGTAAGCCTTACTTCCCTGCTGGTCCTGACATTTGCCGTAGTCAGCATCAAAGCCCGGCAGGCCACGAAAGTAGATCTGGTGAAATACCTGAAATATGAGTGACCCTACTATTAAATCCCTGATTTTTCCTGAAGCATATGATATGCGTCATCAGGCATCTGACTTTTAATCTGAAAATCAAAACTATGTTATACAACTGGCTCAAGATCGCTTTCATCAATTATAAAAAAAACTGGCTGTCCACGCTGATCAATCTTTTCGGAATGACCATCGGGCTTACCGGCTTTATGCTCATCCTGATGCACTGGAATGACGAGGAATCCTACGAAAAATGGAACCCGGAGAAGGACCGGATTTATTTTTTCCAGTCCTATTTCAATAAAGAAAAATCTTACGGAAGCAGCATCCCGTATCCTTTTGCCAAGCGTGCCGCAGAGACTATTCCTGAAGTAGACGATTTCGTAGTACTGAACAATACGGCCGCAGCTTATCAGATCACTTCAAAATATGGGAAAGCCTATCAGCGGAACGGGTATTCTGCTTCGGACCGATTTTTCAAATTTTTCCCTTTCAGGATTGTTTCCGGCAGTTACAGCAATGCTTTACGGAATGCCTACGACATCGCCATTTCATCGGAAACGGCCAACAATATATTCGGAAAAACAGATGTTGCGGGAGAACGTCTCCGGCTTGACAACCGTGATTTTATTGTAACGGCAGTCTATGAGCTGCCACGGGAGAACACACAGATCCGGCCGGATTTTGTGATCAATCCTGTAGAACAGATCAATATTGAAAAAGACCAATGGGGAAACTTCAGCTATCTCTGTTTTTTCATGCTGAAAAAAGGTACGGGACCTGAGGTTTTTGAAAGAAAATTCAAGGACATCATTACCGCAAGGGCAAAAACTGCATCCGGGAAAACAGGGCTTACCCCTCAGCAGTTTATCGATACCTACGGACCTGCATCATCCCTGCTCACCCCTCTCGATCAAATGAATCTTCATGCAAAGGCAACCTGGTTTAACAGCCCGGATTTCAAAACGATCTTCATTCTTTTTATTCTTTCCCTGCTTATTGTGCTTTTGTCAGCCATTAATTTTATTAATCTTAAAACAGCACAGGCCTCGCAACGTGCCAAAGAAACGGGGATACGGAAAGCCATCGGGAGCTCGCGGTTTTTGCTGGCCATGCAGTTCCTTACCGAAACTTTCATTATTTGTCTGGCCTCCTATATCTTGTCCCTGGCATTAACGGAACTGCTGTTGCCTGCTTTCAATGCATTTTTCAATAAAAAAATTGTCTTCCATAACTGGCCTGTATACTTCTATTCTTTTGCCATGATCATTTTTATCACCCTGATTTCCGGCCTAGCCCCGGCTCTCTATCTTTCCGGATTTAATGCCATTGAAACCCTGAAAGGAAATTTTACGCGAAGCAGGCAGGGAATCTGGCTCCGAAACGGGATCCTGACGTTACAGCTTATTATTTCCTCGTTCTTTATCATCGGATCAATTACCGTTCATCAGCAGGTGCGCTATATGATGAACAAAGATCTGGGGTTTAACGGGAAGCAGATTTTACAGATTAACTTCAGCGATTACAGCCATAAAAAGCCCTGGACAAAATATGAAAGGCTGAAAACCGAGATGCTGAAAATATCCGGTGTTGAAGCTGTTTCTTACGGAGAAGCTGTTCCCGGCAGCTCCAGCTACAATTTTACCAATATGATATATAAAGGCAAAAGCTTTAATGCACAGAACGGCGCTATGGATTACAACTATCTCCGGTTTATCGGGGTACCGCTCATTAAAGGCCGGTGGCTGAATCCTGAAATGGCCTCCGATACCATTAATAATGTCCTAGTGAACGAGGCATTCGTGAAAAAGTTCGGATGGACGGATGAAGAAGCCTTACGCAGAGAATTCATGACGGGCTTTGACAGCAAGACGCCTTATCATATCGTAGGTATTGTAAAAGACCATAACATCCGCGGACTCAATACTGAAATAGAACCGGTCATCTTCTTTCATTACCTGGAAACGCCATGGGTAAGAACAAATGTGAATAGCATTCAACTGAAAATTAATGCAGATGATATAGAGGGAACGGTAAAGAGAATCAAAGCCTACTGGCAGAATACGGCTGAACCCGGCTATCCCATCCAGTCCTATTTTGTAGATAAAGAATTTGCGAAAACTTTTGAAACCTACCAGAAACAGCAGACGCTTTTTACCATCCTCAATGCCATGGTCCTCCTGGTGGCACTGCTGGGACTGTTCGCCCTTTCCTCACTGATTATCGGCCAGAAACTGAAAGAGGTAGCCATCAGGAAAACATTGGGCG
>NZ_CAJYMO010000160.1 GCF_913776365.1 uncultured Chryseobacterium sp.
CTAGCTGCCACACTCTTTCCCTACACGACGCTCTTCCGATCTCGCGCGCGCCAAGGTTGGTCATCACGCGGTGCCACAGCACGCGCGCGGCGCGCAGTTTCGCGATCTCCATGAAGAAGTTCATGCCGATCGCGAAGAAGAAGGACAGCACTGGAAAACCCTGTATTTGATGAAAACGGAAGAAGCATCCTTTCTGTAGAAGACGTTGCAGTAGCTTTGGTTGATGAACTGGAACAGAACAACCACATCAGGGAACGTTTTACTGCCGCTTACTGATTTGCAGCACCGGAAATTACGGTCTGCATTGCAAAAAAAGAGACTCTCCGGAAAGGACAGTCTCTTTTTATTTTTTGTATAACAACGGGCAGATAGCCGGCAGCTGAAAGCCATATGAATCAGCCAGCCGCCCTTACAGGTTCATAAACAGCTTCGGGTTTACCGGCGTATTGTTTTTATGGACTTCGTAATGAAGGTGAGGCCCTGTGGAACGTCCGGAGTTTCCGGATTTGGCAATTACCTGGCCTACCTTTACTTTATCATTCACTTTTGCCACCAGCTGGGAAAGGTGCCCGTATAAAGTAGCAAGCCCGTTTCCGTGGGAAACGATCACACAGTTGCCATATCCCCCTTTCTGGCCGGAAAAAATAACGGTTCCGGCTGCAGTAGCCATGACATCGGAACCGAAGGCCACAGCAATGTCCAGCCCTTTGTGGAACTGCATCTGGTCTGCTTCTGCCGGAGCATTGTTTTTCTCTGCCGGTTTCCCTGCTGCTGAAGCAATATTTGCAGCGGCAGCAGGTGCTGTTTTTGGGGTAACCATTACTTTTACCTGTCTCTTTTCGCCGTAGCTGTCCGTTACCTCAATGGTTTTTTCTACAGGTTCAGCGGCAGCTTCGGGAGCGGTGGCTGCTTTGGCCGGAGCTGCTGAAGGTTTTACGGAAGCCAGAACGGTTTTAAATGGGATCGGGTTTTTGCGGATGCCGAAATTGGAGGAGATATAGCCGTCGGTAGGCATTCCCAGAGGTACCTGCATCAGCTTTTTCTGAAGGTCCATCAGGTACTGGCTGTACCGGTTGGCCTGCCTCGCCAGATAGATGGAATTGGAAATACTGTCTTTGCTGAGAACGGTAAGTTGGGTATTGGGAACATCTTTGGATTTCAGAAACGAGTTCAACTGCTTTACAGACTCGTCCACCAAAGTAAGGTCGGTTTTCATTTTCAGGTAATCCACACTGTCTTTTTCAGTATTGATCTTCACCAGATTGACTTCATAATTTTTGTCGTCTTTTTCAGAATACAGCTTGGCGATGAAAATGCCCTGTGCAAAAACTACTGATAAAAGTCCTCCCAGAAGAACGTTCACGTTCTTTTTACTGCTTAGAAATTTCTTCATTTTTCTTCTCTTGGTATATTACAAAACGGTTTAAGCGTGCAAATTTAGTTAAAAATAAGCTTTACCGGCTATTTTTAACAACACTTTAAGCATTTCATTATTAAACGGATAATTACGCATTTCATTATATCCGATTGTTAATTTTATCCGAAAACGGCTTTTATCATATCCGGCAGGGCATTCTTCCGTCTTTGTTTTAATATATTTGCAGTTCAGATTTTTATTATGGCTAAAAAGAAAACGAATACAGAACCGAATCCGAAGAAAAGCAAGAAAGACATTCCTGTAGGGGTGGTAGGAAGCGGAAGTTTTGCCACAGCAATTGTGAAGATGCTGGTCGAAAACTGTAAAGTCGTGCACTGGTGCGTAAGAAATGAATACGTGAAAGGGGCTATCGAGCAGAGAGGGCATAATCCTACCTACCTTACTGCCGTGAATTTCAACCTTAAAAATCTGAAGCTGACTACAGACATCAACGAACTGGTTTCTGCCTGTGAAGTCATCGTGCTGGCTACACCCTCCATTTATCTATCCGATACCATGGATAAGATGAACTGTGATTATAAAAACAAGATGTTTGTTTCCGCCATTAAGGGGATTATTCCCAAAGTCAATGATGTGGTGGCCCACTACCTGAAAGAGGAATTTAAAATCGGCTTCCGGAACCAGGCAGTGATTGCCGGTCCCTGCCATGCAGAGGAAGTGGCAATGGAAAGGCTGTCCTATCTTACGGTGGCCACGGTAGAAGAGGAATCCTCCCGGAAACTGGTGGATATTTTCAACTCCGATTTCATCAAGATGCATTCCAGCAAAGACATCCTGGGCAATGAGTACAGTGCGATCCTTAAAAATATTTTTGCCATCGGGGCAGGAATCGCCAGCGGATTAGGGTATGGGGATAATTTTACGGCCGTTTTCGTTTCCAATGCCATCCGTGAAATGGAGACCTTCCTGGAATCCATCTACGAAGCGCCGAGAGACGTCAATGAAAGCGCTTACCTGGGAGATTTGCTGGTAACCGCATATTCCCTGTTCTCCAGAAACCGGAATCTCGGAAACCTGATCGGAAAAGGATACACCGTAAAATCGGCAATCCAATCGATGAACATGGTGGCCGAAGGGTATTACGCTGCCGATTCCATTTACAAAACCTCTAAGGAAAAAGGCCTGCAGCTTCCGATTATCGATACCATCTACAGCATCCTTTATGAAGGGAAAAATGCGGAAAAACAGTTTAAGAAACTGACGACCAGACTGGACTGATCCTTTTACCGGAAATATCTTCCCGCCGCTTTCAGGGTGCTGAATCCTGCAATGCAGATATACCATACAAAACCTTCAGCATATCCATATAATTTCGTCAGGATGCCGGCTATGTCTGCAGACCGGTCAGTGAGCTGTTGTCTGAACCCTGCAGCAAAGTAAAGTGCATGATGTAAGGAATTCAATATGTTTGTATCTCAGTAGTTTATAAAATAGTACTGTTAAATTTTTTAAACAAGTGTTTATTTTAAGAACTTTGCCCGAAATTTGATACGTTCAAATAAATTTTATATTATGTCACAATCGCTTACAGGCAGAACGCCGAAACCTAAATACGACGTTGTTCTCGTGGGTGGCGGAATCATGAGTGCCACCTTAGCTACCCTGCTGCACGAATTCAATCCGGAACTTGAAATTGCCATCTTCGAAAGGCTGGGAAGGTTTGCCAAGGAAAGCACGGCAGCCTGGAACAATGCCGGGACCGGCCACTCTGCATTTTGTGAACTCAATTATACCCCTGAAAAACCGGATGGAAGCATCGATATTTCCAAAGCGGAAAGCATTGCCGAACAGTTTGAGGTATCCAAGCAGTTCTGGGCATACCTGATTAAAAAAGAATACATCAGGAACCCCAAGGATTTTATCAATTCCTGCCCACATATGAGCCTGGTATTCGGTGAAAAAGATGCGGAATACCTGAAGAAAAGACATGAGAAAATGTCCGGCTCCGTGCTGTTCAGAGGAATGGAATTCTCCACAGACCATGAGCAGCTCAAAGAATGGATTCCCCTGGTAATGCAGAAAAGGAACCCCTCCGAAGTAATGGCCGCTACAAAAATGGATATGGGAACCGATGTCAATTTCGGAACACTGACCCGGAAAATGGGCCGCCATCTCCTGGAAGATTCCAATGTGGAGGTCTTCCTTTATCACGAGGTAAAAGATATCGATCCGAAAGAAGACGGGACCTGGGAAATGAAGGTAAAAGACCGTATCAACAACCATAAACAGGAGGTGGAAGCTGATTTCGTATTTATCGGTGCCGGAGGCTATGCCCTGCCGCTGCTGGAAAGTTCAGATATCAAAGAAAGCGAAGGCTACGGAGGGTTTCCTGTTTCCGGACAATGGCTGGTGACCCGTAACCAGGAACTGGTGGAAAAACACCAGGCCAAGGTCTACACGCAGGCCTCGGTTGGAGCACCGCCGATGTCGGTGCCGCATCTTGACCTAAGGATCATCGATGGCGAAAAATCCTTGCTCTTCGGACCTTTTGCAGGCTTTTCTACCAAATTCCTGAAGGAGGGAAGCTATCTGGATCTTCCGGAAAGCGTCAATACCAAAAACCTGAGATCGCTCTTCGGAGCCTGGTGGCACAATATCCCGCTAACCAAATACCTCATCCAGCAGGTAGCCATGAACAAGGCCCAGCGGATACAGCATCTGAGGGAATTCGTAAAAGATGCCAAAGAGGAAGACTGGGAGCTGAAAGTAGCCGGACAACGGGTACAGGTAATCAAGAAAGATGAAAAAGAAGGCGGAAAGCTGGAATTCGGAACTGAAGTGGTTGTGAACAAGACCGGAACCATCGCTTCCCTCTTAGGTGCCTCACCGGGCGCCTCCACGGCAGTGTATGCCATGCTGAATGTCCTGGAGAAATGTTTCCCGGAAAAGCTGCACGGGGAATGGAAGGAAAAACTGCTGGAAATGGTTCCTTCTTATGGAAAAAAATTAGCCGATAATCCGGAACTTACGGAAGAGGTCAGGAATTACACCAAGGAAAAACTGCAGCTGGAATACTAAGTTAGAATTTGCTGCGCAGGTGAATGGTGAATTTCGCTTCACGAGTCAATTTTGCTGTGCAAGTGAATTTCAAGATGCTTCAAATTGCCAATATACGCCTGAATTCTTAATGCAGGTGGACACTCAACCTGACAGGTTTTTAAAACCCGTCAGGTTTTTTGTAATACAGCCATTTCAGACTTATTTTAAAATTGGCCATTGATAAGCAAAGCGGATTGACTATTGATAATAGGTTAGGAGTAAATTGTACAGTTATTAAATAATTGCCGGTTTTGTTGGAAAACACAATGGCGCAAGGGGTTGTGAATGCTTTGTAGGGTATAAGGCGCAGGGATTTTATCGAAGATAAAATTGAGGACTGCGTCTGGTCTCATAATACCGAAACCTGTAAAACAATTGATTCAGCGACATTAAAATTTAGTTTTGCCAAATTCTTTGCACCTTATATTACAGCATTTCCTACTATTCTTTGCCGCTTTACGAATTTCCAAACGATAAAGGCTGCAGGATTTGCGGTTATCTGCCATGAACTGTTTTCCGGATATGAGTGTAACACTTGCACCAGCAAAAAGCCGTTTTAAGTTAAGATTGACCATTGACAAGCGCAGCGGATTGACCATTGACACCCAAACCGGATTTCCATCAGCTGTTGACCATCTGGTGCAAATAGAGTAATTTTACCGGATTATTAATAAGCAAACCGGAACGGATTCATCTGCCGGAAACAACCATTCACATAAAAATATGTCTGATACACTCGTAAAACCCGTTATTGTAAAGGAACTGCTGGAATCCCTTCAGACGAAAATAGAGGAGGAGCAGCAGGTCATCGTGCATTGCTGCTTCCCGGCATCGCCTTTTTTGGGGAACCTGATCAGGATCTGGTCTTCCACTTATCTCTTAGACAACCAGTCGGATCATAAAAGCAAGCTCATCCATGCTGAGAATATTAGCATTTATCCCAACTGGACACCGGTTCCCTTTATGAGGGACTTCTGGTTCACGCTGGTTTTCTCCGGGCTTCCGAAAGACTGCAAAAGCTTCGACCTGAAAGAAGTGATTCCTGAAGAAGGCGGCTTTTTTGTGGAATCCATCAAAAGGAATTCTTCAGATATTTACCGCGTTAAGATTTCGGAATCTTACTGAACGGTTTTTATCAGTATCTGTTCAGGCGGTACCATAAAGAAAAGTTCCTGAGAAATGACAGGATGCCTGTTGTTCCAAAGAGTAATACATTACATCAATTTACCCAAACTTACCAAGTCATGAAAAAATACCTTATCATTCTGTTCCTCTTTCCGCTGGCTGTGTTTTCACAGAAAATGTCCGGGGAAGAAGCAGAAGCGGAAGCGAAAGCAGAAAAGTTCCGTAAAGAACTCAATGCCGAATACCGGAATCCGAAGGAAACCCCTTTGCGCGGCGATCATTTTAAAAATTTCACCGGGCATCCCTTTTTTCCGTTTGACCTGAAATACCGGGTGACTGCCAGACTGGTAAAAACGGAAAATGCAGAACCGTTTGACCTTCCTACCTCATCCGGGAAATCGAAGCCTTACCGGGAATACGGAAAAGCCACTTTTGAGCTCGAAGGTAAAACATATACCCTTACCCTTTACCAAAGTCTGGATCTGATCAGGCAGAAGAAATACAAGGGTTACCTTTTCCTGCCTTTCCGCGATGCAACCAATGAAAAGGAAACCTACGGCGGCGGAAAATACCTCGATCTCACCATTCCCAAAGGAAATACCATCGTGCTGGATTTCAATACATCCTATCATCCTTACTGTGCATACAACGCCTATGATTACAACTGTCCGGTGGTGCCGGCGGAAAACAGGCTGCCGGTGGAAATCAGGGCGGGAGTAATGTATGAAAATGTTTATCATGATTAATGCAGGTAAGGTCAGTCTGAAATTTTTTGCCCGGGAGGATCTTTCCGGAGTGAGTTATGATCTGGATGAATTTCAGTCGAAATATACCTCTTCCGCTTCGTTTGCACTGAACAGGATTGCCCGAAGGAATACCGGACAGGAGTTCGCCGTTACCGTCTTTTGCCATGCAGTACCGGCCGGCTTCTTCACACTGGACTTCGGGGAAGATAAACTGGAGCTTACCGGAAACCAGAAGTCCGTTCTTTTAAGATCCTTGTCCGTCAATCCCGCAATGCAGGGCAAAGGCATCGGAAAAGCAGTGATGGCTGAAGTAGAACAATTCCTGCGAAAGCATTTCAAAGACTGCGATGAGATTGTGCTGGCGGTCAACACAGACAATATTTTTGCGTATGATCTTTATCTTAAAGCAGGCTATCTGTGTGAAGGAAAAACCAGGGAAGGCAGAAACGGACTGCAGTACCTGATGGCTAAAAGGTTCTGATTTCGCAGAAGAAGCTGTAGTATTGCCGCACTTTAAGAAATTTTTAATGCTGATTGTTAAGTTTGGCTTGAAACTTTCTGCTAAATTTGAGGTACATCAAAATAATAAAATATGGAAATTTCTCTTAAGAATCAGGTAGCCGTCGTTACGGGTGCCTCCAGCGGAATCGGTTCCGGTATTGCAAAATCTCTGGCTGCAGCAGGCGCTACCGTAGTGGTTAATCATTCCTCAGAAAGTTCATTGGACGACGCCAAAGCCGTCCTTAAGGAAATCACCGATGCAGGTGGGAAAGGAATTACCATGCAGTGCGACGTTTCTCAGGAAGACCAGGTCATCAGGATGTTTGAAGAAACCGTAGCCCGGCTGGGAACCGTGGATATCCTGATCAACAATGCCGGCGTACAGCGGGATGCCAGATTTACGGACATGACCCTCGAACAATGGAATGCCGTTATCGGGATCAACCTGACCGGCCAGTTCCTTTGTGCCCGTGAAGCCATCAAGGAATTTCTCCGCCGCGGGATCGATACTTCGCGTTCCAGTGCCTGCGGGAAAATCATTCACATCAGTTCGGTACACGAAATCATTCCCTGGGCCGGACACGCCAATTACGCAGCAAGTAAAGGAGCCATCAGGATGCTGATGCAGACCCTTGCCCAGGAATACGGTGCCGATAAGATCAGGGTAAACTCCATCTGCCCGGGCGCGATCCAGACTCCGATCAACAAAAGCGCATGGAGCACACCGGAAGCACTGAATGCCCTCATGACACTGGTTCCCTATAACAGGATCGGCCAGCCCCAGGATATCGGAAACCTGGCCGTTTTTCTTGCCAGCGACCTGGCCGACTACATTACCGGAGCCAGCCTCTTCGTAGACGGGGGAATGACTACTTTTGAGAGCTTTTCTACAGGAGGATAATAAAAGGTGAATGGTCAATTCGCTTCGCTTGTCAATTTCCGGACAAATTACTGTTTAATAATATTACGGAATTCGTTATTCATGGGATGGAATGAATGGTGAATTATGAATGTCTTTTACCGATCACTCCCTATAATTTCGAACATATTATCAATTTCCGGAATCAAGTATTATGTAAGCAAAAGGATTCACTTACGAAACAAAATTAACCATTACCAGACTTCAGATTAAATATAAAAGCAAGACGCCTGAAATTGACCTTTGACTTGCGAAGCAAAATTCACTTGCGAAGCAAAATTGGTTATATAAACGACGAAATATGAAAGAAAAAGAAAGATTATCCGACGTTACCTGGAAAAAGTGGGGCCCTTACGTAAGCAACCGAGAATGGGGGCTGGTCCGGGAAGATTACAGCGCTGACGGGGATGCCTGGAATTACACCAACCATGACATCGCCGAAGCAAAAACCTACCGCTGGGGAGAAGAAGGGATCTGTGGGATCTGTGACGATCTTCAGAAACTGGTCTTCTCCGTCGGATTCTGGAATAAAAAAGATAAGATGGTGAAAGAGCGCTTTTTTGGCCTTTCCAACCGGCAGGGCAACCATGGGGAAGATGTAAAGGAGTATTTTTATTATCTGGATGCCACCCCTACGCATTCCTATATGAAAATGCTGTACAAATACCCGCAGCATGCATTTCCTTATGAAGATCTTGTGGAGACGAATGCCCGCAGGACCAGGCAGGATCCGGAATACGAGCTGATCGATACCGGAATATTTGATCAGAATGACTATTTTGATATTTTTATCGAATATGCAAAAGAAAGCCAGAATGATATACTGGTAAAGCTTACTGTCACCAATAAATCTGATGCGGAAGCACCTTTGGTCATTTTGCCCACCGTATGGTTCAGGAATACCTGGAACTGGGGCTATGATAACCACAAGCCGCAGATGGATTCGGATGAAGCCTCCAGGATCAGAGTAGAGCATAAAGACCTGCAGATCAGGAATATTTATGCAAAGCAATCGGAGAAAGTCCTTTTTTGTGACAATGAAACCAATAATGAAAGGCTTTACCGGTTTGCCAATCCTTCCCGGTACACAAAAGACGGCATCAATGACTTCATCATCAACGGAAACGCACAGTCTGTCAATCCCAGGGATAGCGGAACCAAAGCTTCTTTCCTGATCGATGAAACTTTCCTGCCGAAAGAATCGAAAACTTTTGAATTCAGGCTTTCCGATAAGGATGTAACACAGCCTTTCGATGGTTTCGATGAAATTTTTTCGCTGCGGCAGAAGGAGGCTGATGAATTTTATGAAGATATCCAGTGCGGAATAACAACGGAAGATGAAAAAATGGTCCAGCGGCAGGCTTTTGCAGGCATGCTCTGGAACAAGATGTTCTATCATTATAATGTCGCCAAATGGCTGAAAGGGGACCCGGGAGAAATAGCCCCGCCCAAATCGCGGGAAAAGATCCGGAATTCAGAATGGAAGCACCTTAACAACGAGCATATTATCTCCATGCCGGACAAATGGGAATATCCCTGGTATGCTACCTGGGATCTGGCCTTCCATACCATCAGTTTTTCTGTAATCGATCCGGATTTTGCCAAGCAGCAGCTCAAACTCTTCCTTTTTGAATGGTACATGCATCCGAACGGGCAGCTTCCTGCTTATGAATGGGATTTCAGTGATGTAAACCCTCCGGTTCATGCATGGGCCGTATTCCGCATATTCAAGATCGATGAACACCTTACCTGCAAACCTGATCTCGAGTTTCTGGAAAGCGCCTTTCAGAAGCTGCTGATGAACTTTACCTGGTGGGTGAACAAAAAGGACCTGAACGGAAATAATATATTCGAAGGCGGTTTCCTTGGGCTGGATAACATCGGTGCCTTTGACCGCAATGCAGCCCTTCCGAACGGGGAACACCTGGAGCAGTCTGACGGAACCAGCTGGATGGCCATGTTCGCCCTCAATATGATGAGGATTGCCCTGGAACTGGCACAGTATAACCCTGTTTATGAAGAGATGGCCACCAAGTTCTTCGAGCATTTCCTGGCCATTGCCAATTCCCTGGATAATATGGGTGACGAATGTTTCAGCCTCTGGGACGAGCAGGATGAGTTTTTCTATGATGCCCTTGCTTCCGGAGACGGCACGCATATGTACCTCCGGCTCCGGACTATTGTCGGTCTGATTCCGATGTTTGCCGTTGAAGTAATTGATGATGAGATGATTGAGAAACTTCCCAATTTCAAAGCCAGAATGAACTGGGTGCTGGAAAACAAGCCGGAACTAGCATCGCTGGTATCACGCTGGGAAGTAAAAGGCCAGGATTCCAAGCATCTGCTTTCGCTGCTGAGAGGCCACCGCCTGAAAAGACTGCTGCACAGGATGCTGAATCCTGAGGAATTCCTGAGCGATTTCGGGATCCGTGCCTTATCCAAAGAATATGAAAAGGATCCGTATACCCTGAAGCTGAACGGAACGGAATATACCGTGAAATATACACCGGCAGAAAGTGACAGTGCCCTTTTCGGCGGAAACAGCAACTGGCGCGGGCCGGTATGGTTCCCGATCAACTTCCTGATCATTGAAAGCCTGCAGCGGTTCTTTTTCTATTACAGCCCCGATTTCCTGGTGGAATATCCTACAGGCAGCGGCAGCTATTCCAATCTTGATGAAATTGCACAATCCCTCAGTGAAAGGCTGGCCAGATTATTCCTGAAAGATGAGAACGGAAAACGCCCTTTCAACGGGCAGTACCCGAGATTTCAGGAAGATCCGGATTTCAGGGACTATATTCTCTTTTATGAATATTTTCACGGTGACAACGGGCGTGGAGTAGGGGCTTCCCATCAGACCGGCTGGACCGGGCTGATCGCCAAGCTCCTGATGCCGAGATTTTCAAAAGAAACAACCTCTCGGGAAAAGGCGGGCCGGACAGCAGAATAACCTTTGGGAAAGGACAAGCCCGGGCCCGATTTTGCCTTGGGATACGAAACTGAAATATCATCATGTGATCTGATCTTATAAAAACAGGTATTGTACCGGATGGCATGATGAGCCTTTTTCCGTATCACAGAAAAATCACTCAAAAATCTGCTGAATCACTTCCAGTGACGCCGGAATTTCAAAATCCGTAATATGATAGTGGTAATACACCAGGATGCTGTCCAGGAAATCCTTTCGGTAAGGAGCCGGAATTTTTATGCTGTACGGATATTCCGAGGAAAGGATTTGCTTCCATAAGGCGGAAGTTTCCCGGCTGAAAAGCTGGTGGCTGGGCTCGGGAGCAAAGGTTCCCGTTTCCGGATCCAGGAACATGCCGGATCCCAGCAGCGGGGCCACTCCGTGGATTTTCAGGATTTTAATCAGAAAAATAAAGTGGGAATGGTAATTAGGGGTCTGCAGTTCATCAATGAATTCTTCCAGGCATTCAAAAAGGGGAGGGTTCCTGTTCTCATGCCTAAGGTTTTTGTTTAAAAAATCGGATACGAAAAATACGATGGTATTGGACCTGATATCCGTATAGATATCATTGCTTTTTACCAATTCAAATTTTGAGACGGTCTGTATTCCGTTTCCTCTTATGGGAAGAACGGAAAAACTGAGTTTGCTTAACGGAAGGAGCAATGCTTTTTTCTTGTTTTTCTTGGTGTAAAGTCCTCTTAAAAAATAAGACTGGAACCCTTCTTCTTCCGTAAAGCAGTACAGGACCGCATCATTTTCCCCGTATTTTATATAGGATAACAGAAACCCGGTCTGCGAATTCATTAATTGACTACTGCAATTTTAGCGGTTGCTTTATCTGAGCCGTCTTCATTGGTCATCAGGACAAAGTAAACACCTGAGGCTACTCTTGTTCCTCTCATATTGTTCAGGTCCCACTCATAATATCCTCCTCTTGCCACTGCAGAATGAACGACATTCCCGGTAGCATCGGCAATCCTGATATTCGTTACCTCTGCCAGGCCCTTGATTGTTACCTTACCCTTGAAATTCGAATATACTACAGGATTCGGATAGACGAGTACATTCCCGAAATCTGAAGTAACGTCTGCCACATCCCCCTGGTAAGTCACGATACCGTCATATGATACGAAGTATACTTTTCCTGTTTTACGGTCTATCTTGATATCGGTAATCGTATTGGTTGGAAGCGGTGAATTTTCTTTTGTGAAATGCTTAATGGTCTGCTGCCCATCGGAAGACAGGTAATAAACACCGCCCCCGTCTACGGAAACCCATTTGTGGTCTCCGGCGTCTACTTCGATCTGAAGGATCTGGGTATCCCTGAACAGCTCTTCTCCAAGTCCGTTCTGTTCAATAATGATAGGCTCTACCTTGGCGTTGGCTGGTGTTTTTATTGCTGAGACTGCATTCGGCAAAATTCTGAGTCCGATATCTCCCCCGATCCAGGCATCCCCCGATTTATCCAGGGCTACAGAAAGTGTCCCTCCGGAATTGGAAGCAAAGCCATTGGCCTGGGTAAGGATATACTCCTTGTCATCAGAGGTGTTTATGGTTTTATTGGCGTCGTAGGCAATAAAGTTATTTACCCTTGGCGTAGGTATCCAAAGGAGTCCTTCATGATACACTGCTTTCTGGGCAACGCCGAAACTCTGGGCGGTATTCCTGATCAGGAAATTGTCGGTAGCACGGTCATAAGCACCGATAGCGGTAAAAGGGCCGAATGTGGCTTCACCCGAAAAAGCGATGGTTACGAACAAGTTGTTGACATCATCAAAAGTGAGGCCTACAGCCCGCCTTGCAGAAAGATCGGTGGCTCCTAAAGCGTAATTTTTAGCAAATGTAAAGTCTTTGCTTCCCGGATTGTATTTCATTTTATACACGCCCCGGCCGAGGGTAGTGGTATAATTGGTAAAGAAAATATCATCCGGATTTACCGGATCCGAGACTACATCCAGAATATTAAACACCGTTGTGTTTCCCTTAAAGTAGGAAGGATAGATCCATTCCATACCGTTAAAATAGTAAAACCCGGGATTTTTGGAGTTTAACAGCGGGGTATTGAAACGGTCTGCTCTTCCTCCGGTAGAAACCAGGAGCTGGTTCTCGCCATACAGACTGATTTTATAGGCATAATTGAAAAAAGGACCGTCAGGTTTGAAAGAATTGCTGCTTTCATTCTTTATTCCGGACATTACAGTACCTCCGTAGACGCTGCCGCCAACAGTAGTGGCTGTATTGCATTCTTCACCGAAGCTTACGGTATTGTTAAAGTTTCCGTTGGAATTGAAGGTATATACCCTGTTGGCGTCGGTGACAACAATATTGTTGCTGTTCACCACAACATCCCGGACATTGCTGAAAGTCTGTGACAGCTGAACCGGAGTTCCGCCGTCATAAATATATCCCGTGGTGGCAGATGAAAAGCTCAGCACTCCCTCAGAGTCAATATGCCGGAAAGATCCCGGCATATCGGTAATCCAGGTAGAGAAGACCGGAAATGTGGTATTCATTTCATGGCTCTTCAGGCCGGTATTGGTTACGGAAAATACTTTGTTTCCGAAAATAGTTGCTTCATTGCTAGCCTGATATACGCCTCCTGAAAGAAAAAATGCGGAATCTTTAAACTCTTTTTTCTTGAGATCGAAGATAGACACCCCATATCCTACCGAGATGACTGCCAGATCGCCGGTAATGGAAATATGATTGATCCTTTTGCTGCCGTTATAGCCGGTAGCAATCGGAATATCCACTACATATTTGATTCCGTCCGGCGAAATCACATCCAGGGAACCGTTCTGGTAACCGATCAGTCCTGTTTTGGTCTGGGGATTATAATCGAAAGCTGAAATTTTCACCTCATGCAAGCCGTTGGCTTTTGACAGCTTGGTAATTTCACCGGTGGAAATGGTATAATAAAATATTCCGTTTTCTGCGGCGGCAATCAGTTTTCCATTATCTTCTTTCATCGCAGATACATTGTTGTAAGAGAACAGATCTGCCCATTTTTTAGAAGAAATAGTCTGTGCATTTGCGAGCTGCAGGGATGCCAGAACACCAAGAGAAATTAAAGAGAGTTTTTTCATGCTTATGCTATTATGCTGCTGTCTATAACCTGGTTATTCCAGGAAATATGGTTTACGTTTTTATCGTTATCAAAAAAGAAATCTATTCTTCCGAGCAGGAGACCGGCCCATCCTACCTGATTGACCAATACATTTTTCCCCTGTCTGTTGGTAAAACGCTGCGGTTCCGGCAGGAAAGTGTGGGTATGGCCCCCCAGGATAAGATCTATATTTTCCGTTCTGGCCGCGAGAATCTTATCGCTGATCTTCTCCGGCTCATCTTTATAATCGTAGCCGATATGGGAAAGGCAGATGACCAGATCACATTTCTGTTCATTTTTAAGGAAATTTGAATAATGCTGGGCCACTTCTACAGGATCCGAGTAAACGGTTTCACCATATTGTTTTTTCCCTACCAGCCCGTCCAGCTGGATGCCCACCCCGAAAATACCTACTTTAATCCCGTTTTTGCTGAAAATCTTATAGGGAGAAGTTTTGCCGTCCAGTACGGTATTTTTGAAATCATAATTGGAACAGAGAAACGGGAACTGTGCATTGGGCAGTACCTTCAGAAACCCTTCCAGGCCATTGTCAAAATCGTGATTTCCCATAGTGGAAGCATCATATTTCATCATAGACATCAGCTTGAATTCAAGTTCGCCACCGAAAAAGTTGAAATAGGGTGTTCCCTGGAAGATATCCCCTGAATCCAGAAGCAGGAGGTTCGGCTCCTGGTTTCTGATCTGCTGGATCAGGCTTGCCCTTCTTGCAAAGCCGCCCTGATTGGGGTTTTTGGTATAGCTGGCATCAAAAGGTTCTATTCTGCTGTGCTGGTCGTTGGTGTGAAGGATAGTCAGCTTATTTGCCGGTTTAAAGGATAACCCGGCTTTTTTTTCTGCCATCATCATGTTCGGAGCCAGGGCCATGGCCAGGGTTCCGCCGCTTATTGTCTTTAAAAAATTTTTTCTGTCCATTATTTCTTACCGGTAAAATGTAAACGGATATCTGTAGGGGGAACCACTTCCCGGGTATTCCTGAAATATTCAATAAAGAGGTCCCTTAATTTAATTCCGGTGGGAATCATTTCGCCTTTGGAAAAAAATCTCATGTTGTCGCCGCCCAGAGCCAGATAATCGGAGGTGGCAATGTAATAATCCTGGGCCGGAAGTACGGGCTTCCCATTGATGGAAGTTTTGGTCAGAAGACCATTGTCTGTTTCGATATAAAGGTGGGATACTGGATTGTTCACCTGGTTTTTTGCATAATAGTCAAAAAGTCCCTGAAGATCCGATCCTTTCATTTTCACGATGATCACCTCGTTTTCAAAAGGCATTACCTCAAAAATGCTTTTCAGCAGAATATCGCCTTTCCCGATCGTCGTACGGATTCCTCCGATGTTGATCAGGGCGGCATCCACGTTTTTTCCAAGATTTGCCTTCGCCCAGCGGTCTGCCCCATCGAATGTATAGTCGGCCAGAAGATTTCCCAGATTGCTGTTATCCCCCTGTTTGGTAAGATCGGTTCCGGTATGGGAGATTTTCTGGTTCATCTCTTTATCCAGACGCTGTTTATAGGGCTCAATGAATTTTACAAACGCCTCATCATTTTTCAGTTCGTTATTAATAGAAATGTTCTTCTGGGTATGCACTTTTGCCACCTGCAGCGGAGAAGCCGTTTTACAGGCGGAAAGAGCAGCCAGTGCCATTCCTAGTAACAAGAATTTATTTTTCATATACTGCAAATTATTTCAAAAAGGGAACATATGCCTGTCTTGGCTTCCTCTGTTTTCATAAACTATTCGGAAAGTGACCGTTTCATATGATCTTTTAATAAATGCAAATATAATTATATGTACAATAAAACATTCTTATTTATAATAAATTCTTGGCGTAAATTATTAAATTTGGAAAAAATTATTCTAGCAGATGAGCATTTTAAAAGGAGTGGGCGTAGCATTGGTGACCCCCTTTAATGAAGATTTATCCGTTGACTTCGAAAGTCTGACAAAACTTGTCGAATACAATATTGAAAACGGAACCGGGTATTTTGTGGTGTTGGGAACTACAGCGGAAGCAGCAACGCTTTCTGCTGAAGAAAAGAAACAGGTGACTGAGCATATCATCAAAGTAAACAATAAACGCCTTCCGCTGGTACTCGGAATAGGGGGCAACAATACCCTTGAAGTGAAAAAACAGATCGAAGAAACGGATCTTTCCGCTTTTGAAGCGGTACTTTCCGTATCTCCGTACTACAACAAGCCGAATCAGGAGGGGCTCTATCAGCATTATAAAGCACTGGCCTCAACAGGAAAGAAGATCATCATCTATAATGTTCCCTCCAGAACAGGACAGAATATTGAAGCGGAGACCACCTTGCGGCTGGCCAATGAATTCCCCAATCTGTTTCTGATCAAGGAAGCTGCTCCGAATATCCTGCAGTACTTTGATATCCTGAGAAAGAAGCCGGAAGGATTCCATCTGGTTTCCGGAGATGACGAATATACGCTACCTGTGACGCTGGCGGGCGGAAACGGGGTAATCTCCGTGATTGGTCAGGCCTATCCGGAGGAATTCTCAACAATGGTTCAGCTGGCTTTTGACGGAAAAGTATCAGAAGCTTATGAAATCCACAACAGGCTGGTAGACCTTACCCGGCTGATTTTTGCAGAAGGCAATCCATGCGGAATCAAGGCGGTCCTGGCAGAAAAAGGGCTTGTGAAAAATTACCTGAGACTGCCTCTTGTCCCGGCTTCGGAAGGATTGTATGCTAAAATTAAAGCGGAAATGGCTGCCATCTGACGGAACAATCCGATTGGTTTGCAGCACCGGATCTCAGATTCCGGCAGAGAACACATAATCAAAGGTGGAAGAGGATGCTTCCACCTTTATTTTTTTGATAAGAGAATACAGAACTATGAGATTTATAAAAGCAACAGAAAAAGATATTGCCCTGATTCAGGAACTGGCAAAGAATTCCTGGGAACATGCGTACCAGGATATACTTTCTGCGGGACAGATAGCCTATATGCTGAATACCATGTATTCCTATGAGGAAATTCTGGGGCATTTACAGCATCCCGGTTATCACTATTACCTGATGCAGGATCAGGCTGATGGCCGCTTCATGGGGTTTATCGGCTACGAAAACAGCTATGAAGGAGAGGAGGCCACCACAAAACTCCACAGGATCTATCTCGTTCCCGGATTCAAGGGAAGGGGAGCCGGTAAAGAGGCATTGCATTTCCTGCGTGGCGAGGTACAGAAGACCGGAGGAAGGAGAATTATCCTGAATGTCAATAAGCATAATCCTGCAATAAAATTCTATGAAAGCCAGGGATACAGGGTGTATGGAGAAGGCGTTTTCGATATCGGAAACGGCTATTTTATGGATGACTATCTGATGGAATTTTTAATTCACAAATAAATGACTTAAAATTCTATAACATTTTATCATAATTCTATAAAATGTGATCTATTGATTTATTGCATCTTTGCAATAGAACCAAACCAAATCGCATAACAATACATTCATATGCTTGGTCTTAAGCTTTTGCTTTTTATCAGTATATTTTTTTTCATCCTTAGTGTTTAAATTCCTGCATTTTTCAATGCAGGAGTTTTTTATAAATGGGGCATGTATATTATTTCACTCCAATTTGAATAAATTTATTATATTTACATCATTATTAATACATATACGATAAGGATGAAAATGTATGTGAAATTTGATCTCAATGCACTGTTTAAGAAGGTATTGAATGATAAGCTCAGGGAACAGGGGCTGAATTACCGGCTGCTGAATTCCGGAGAGATAGAATTCTATGAATTGTTGACCCCGGACCAGCATCAGGCTGTAAAAGAGAATCTGGGAGCTTACGGTATTGAGATTGTTGAGGGCCAGAAAACAGCGCTGGTACAAAGGATCAAGGATGTCATCACGGAAATGGTTTTTTCAGAAGATGCGGTTTCTGTAAAAGCTTCGATATACATTTCCGAAAGAATGAATCACAGCTACGGATACCTATCCAATCTTTTTTCGGAAATAGCTCATACTTCCATTGAAAATTTTATCATCATGCAACGGATAGAGCATGCTAAAGATCTCATCATCTGCAGCCGGCAAAGTCTTACTGAGATTGCCCATAAACTGAATTATTCCAGTGTTGCCCACCTGAGCGGCCAGTTTAAGAACATTACCGGGATTACCCCTTCGCAGTTTCAGAAAATCATGGCCAGACGCAGAAAAACACAGAATACCTGGTCCCCATATTCAAAAGCCGTATGACCAGGGAATATCTCAATGTGGTTCTGAAGGATCATGACGAAGGTAATCATGTATTCTTCGGTACGATATTTCAGGATATGAAAATTGATATCAGATTTCAGGCTTTCTTTTCGCAGGCTGCCCTTATGCAGTATCTCAATGGGAAAAGTGCTCCGGTACCCGATGTGCTCTTTATGAATTACGATATACCGGAAAACAATGCTATGGACATCCTGGATGAAATTAAATCAAACGAACGATACAGCGCAATGACCGTTGCCGTTTACTCAGAACAGGTATCTCCTGCTGAAGAAGAAGAAATTTTTGTGCGGGGAGCCAATGTCTTCATGCGGAAGCCTGCCCTTTACCAGGACCTTAAAAAACGGATCACCGAAATCATGGCAGTCAGCTGGCAATATCATACCTGCGGACTGAACAAAGATAATTTTATCATGAAAGTGTGAAAAATTAAAATTTTCTGTTTCAGGAATCAAATAAATTGTTTATATTTGTCTCATAAAATTCACGTACTGGTGATAATTTATTGAGTCAGATCATACTCCGGGTCGGAGAAGGTTTTCAGGAATGTCATCATTACACCATAGTCAACAAAATGAATTATACCCATTTTCCGGTTATCAGCGCAGAAGATCTTTAAACTAAACGGTACAATCATGAAAACTCGTCAGCTTAAGTAAATCCTCAAAAGTTCCTTAAGCATTCGCAAGTTAGTTTTTATAAATAAGCACCGGAAACATAATTCATTTTGTTTCTTTTTATCAGACACCACTCATATCACCTATAAGCAGACACCAAATCACAAAATAGTAATAAGAGCAGAGGAACACAATGTGTTAATGAAGTTAGTAATTTCTTCAAATAGCAGTTTTATAAGGGGGACCGTGTGAAAATTCATTTTTTCTCACGGTTTTTTTATGAAATTTTACTCCATTTGTTTTTCCCTTTATACTGTCTTACGTAATAGTTTTTAAGGGATTGATGGTCGGTTGCAGAGAGGAGAGGGTCATTTTTCAGAATTTTTTCCACTGCACCTTTTGTAGTCTTGATGATAACGGCATCTTTCACCAGGTCCAGCCTTTTAAAATCCACTACACCACTCTGCTGGGTACCGAGAATATCCCCGGGCCCGCGCAGCTGCATATCGACTTCCGAAATTTTAAAACCGTCTGTAGTGTCCACCATTGTTTTGATGCGGGTCCTGCTGTCTTTGGATAGTTTGTCTGATGTCATCAGGATACAATAGCTCTGTTCTGCACCTCTTCCTACGCGTCCCCTGAGCTGGTGGAGCTGCGAGAGGCCGAACCTCTCTGAACTTTCAATCACCATTACCGAAGCATTCGGTACATTAACGCCAACCTCGATCACCGTGGTAGCTACCATGATCTCCGCCTTTCCGGAAGCGAAATAGTTCATTGCAGCATCTTTTTCATCAGGCTTCATTTTTCCATGCAGCATGGTGACATTGTAGTGGGGGAAATTGTCCATTACATTTTCCAACCCGGTCATCAGGTTTTTATAGTCCAGGGTTTCGGATTCCTCGATCAGCGGATAGACAAAATAGACCTGCCTGCCTTTCTGGATTTCTTCGCGGCAGAAATGATAAACAAATGCCCTGTCTTTTTCCCGCCGGTGAGCCGTGATGATGGGCTTCCTGCCTACCGGAAGTTCATCGATTACCGAGACATCAAGATCGGAGTAAAAGCTCATGGCCAGCGTTCTCGGTATCGGGGTGGCCGTCATAATCAGGATATGCGGCGGAATTCTGTTCTTGGCCCAGAGTTTTGCCCGCTGGGCTACCCCGAACCGGTGTTGCTCATCAATGATGGCCAATCCAAGATTCCTGAACTTAACCTTATCCTCCAGGACGGCATGTGTCCCCACCAGAATAGACAGTTCACCGCTTTCCAGCTGCTCATGGATAATCCTTCTTTCGGATATTTTACTGGAGCCGGTAAGAAGCCGGATTTTTACTTCCGTATCCTTGAGAAGTTCTTTGATCCCGTTGTAATGCTGCTGCGCCAGGATTTCGGTAGGGGCCATGATGCAGCTCTGGAATCCGTTGTCCTTGGCAATCAGCATCGTAAGAAGTGCCACCATTGTTTTTCCGGAGCCTACGTCTCCCTGCAGCAGCCTGTTCATCTGGACCGGCCTTTTCATATCGAGACGGATTTCCTTCAGCACTCTTTTCTGGGCACCGGTAAGCTCAAACGGAAGATGGTGGTTGTAAAAATCGTTGAAACTGTCACCCACTACCGGAAACGGATTTCCTGCTGTATGGCTTTTATGATGAAGTTTTTTTAATGCATATCCGAGCTGAAAAAAGAAAGATTCCTCAAACTTCAGCCGGTAATCCGCCTTCTCAAAATGTTCCATGTCCTTCGGGAAATGAACATTCAGGTACGCATGCTGCCTGGACATGAACTTAAAGGCTTTCATAAGGTATTCCGGGAAATTTTCCTGGATAAGGCCGGGAATTTCCTTGCAGACATTCTTCAGGACGTTCTGGAAAAATTTCTGGCTGAGTCCGCGTTTGGTCAGTTTTTCCGAGCTGGGATAGATCGGCCTCAGCCGGGTTTCAGTATCTTTATTCTCTTCCGCTTCTATTTCCGGATGGGCCATGGAAAACTGGCTGTTGAATATATTGATTTTCCCGAAAATAAAAACTTCCCGGTTAACGGGCAGCTGCTCTTTAAGCCATTTCGAGTACTGGAACCAGACCAGGTCCATGGTTCCCGTCCCGTCACTGAATCGTGCAGAAAGGCGCTTGGTTTTCCCAGTCTCTATTTCCTGAAGATGGGTTATCTTTCCTTTGAGCTGCACATCGGTATCCACTTCATGAAGTTCCGAAATACGGTGGACCCTGCTTTTATCGAGATATCGGATCGGGAAGAAATGCAGAAGGTCTTCCACGGTGGAAATGCCCAGCACATTTCTGATGAGCTTTGCCTTTTCGGGGCCAATCCCCTTAACGTATTCTATGGAGGTTTCTAAATTCATTGAAAAAGGTGCACGAATTTCGGGAAAAAAGAGATACTAAAAAAGGCCTTCATCACTGAAAGCCTTTATTTTTATTCTTTTATTTTGGACTTGAACTTTTTCTGGTAGTCTTCCCATTGTTCCCTCGAGCGGATTTTCTTAAAAAAATCTTTACAGATGAATTCAAGATAGGGCTCAAGTTCCTTTGCAGAAAGTTCTCCCTGCAGGATGGTGATCGGGCCGCCTTTCTCATCCAGGAATACCGTGCTCGGAACCGCTCCCACATTCATATACTGGGTAAATTCGTGCAAAGAATTTCGTCCTTTTTTATGTTCCGTATTCGGATTGGAAAACGTTCTTCCGAAAATCTGCATCGCTTTTTTTTCCTCGGCATTGAATTTCACAGGGTAATAATTCTGGTTCAGGATTTCTGCAATAACCGGATGTCCGTAGGTTTTCTTATCCATGATCTTGCACGGGCCGCACCAGTATGCATAAAAATCGATCAGTATTTTCTTTGGATTTTCTTTCTGGGCTTTCAGGGCTTCTTCAATCGTCATCCACTTTACCTGTGCAGATCCGAATATCAGCAGGAACAGGCAGCATATGCTCATCACCTTCTTCATAATTTGGTATTTTAAGTAAAAGTAAGGATAATTTATCGATTCTTACTTTACCTCCTGCATTAATTTTTTTACAAAAGGAGAAATCAGGATCAGCACGATACCGGCAATTACGGCGTACAGCCCCAATTGTTTATAGCCTTCCGTATAGGTGATAAAAGCATCGTAATTGGTAGATCCGGTTTTGGCGGTTGCCAGCCCGGCACCTATGATTCCCGCCACATACTGCCCATAAGCGGAAGCAAGGAACCACATTCCCATCATCATGCCCTGAAGGTTTTTAGTAGAAAGCTTTGTCATGATTGACAGTCCGATCGGGGAGAGGCAGAGTTCTCCCAGGGTAATGATCAGCAATGCAACGGTGAAAAAATTCAGGGAAGTGATCCCTGCCGCATTCACAAACAGCCGGGTAGCAAAAAGGACATAATATCCTAATCCTAAGAAGATGAATCCCAACCCGAATTTGATGATGGTATTGGGTTCGATTTTTTTCTTGTTCAGCCAGATCCATAACAGCCCGATCAGCGGAGCGAGGAAGATAATAAAGAAAGCGCCCCCGGAATTGTTGACACCATTCGGGTCAAGCCCTAACAGATCATTATTCAGGTTTTTTGCGGCAAAAATACTTAATGAACCGCCACTTTGTTCATAAATTCCCCAGAACAGGATGGAAAACAGGATGAAAACAAGGGCTGCCCAGAGCTTCTTACGCTCGGAAGGGGTCACTCTGGTCATTTCATAGAACAGATAAATCAGCGTCAGGGGTCCGATGGTCCACATGAAATAATCGGTATATTCCGTTTTGGCCACCATTACCATGATCACCGGCACAAAAATCAGCGATAAGATATAGACTCCGTATTCGATCCATTTCGGGATAGGAGCCGATTTTGTTTCGTTATTGGGATGCCCCGGCTGAAGGCCGATGGTTCCCAGACTTCTCTGGGTAAAAATAAAATTGACCAGGCTGATCAGCATTACTACGGCTGCCAGTCCGAAGGCTACATTCCACCGCAGGTTTTCCGGAATCAGCTGCGTAAAAAGCTCGCCCTTTCCGATTGCGATACAGAGATATCCGCCCAATAATGCTCCGAGATTGATTCCTGCATAAAAAAGCGAAAAGCCGGCATCTGCTCTTGAGTCATTCGGCTTATAAAGCTGGCCGACCATCGATGAAATATTAGGTTTAAAGAAACCGGTACCCACCACAGTAAACGCAATACCTAAGAAGAAAAATTTGTGAGGGTCGGCTGCCAGAATCAGGCTTCCGGCAATCATCAGAAGCCCGCCCCAGAAAAGAGATTTCCTGAACCCTAAAATTTTATCGGCAAATAAGCCTCCGATAAAAGTAAAGGCATACACAAAAGCTTGGGTGGCGCCGTACTGAAGATTGGCTTCACTTTCGTGAAAATTAAGCTGGGAAATCATAAAGAAGACCAGCATTCCCCTCATTCCGTAGAAACAGAAACGTTCCCACATTTCAGAAAAGAAAAGGCTCCAGATCTGTCTTGGGTATTTTCCTTTAAAGTTCTGTATTTCGTCTAAAGTTAAATTCATAGTGGTATGATTGAATTTTTAATTAAAAGTTGGATGGTTTATCTCGATCGGTTTCAAGGAATGTATGTGTGAGTTAAATTCAAGTTATTCTGAACCGATTCGTTGATATAGGAGTTGATTTTTGTGAATCATTAAGCTTTATTAATAATCGGTAGTGTGTCCAGTTTAATTCATGACGCAATGTGTCACCTATTGTAAATACCGGATAAGAAGTACACTTATTTCTCAGGTTACTTTCATCAAATCCTTTCCCAAATTCCAGCGTCAGCTTTTTAGACAGATTTTTCAAGGTATATTTTCCGTATGCGGCACGCTCTTTTCCTTTCTGCTCCTCTTCAACAATCAGTTTCCCGATCTGCCAATAGGTAGGCAGCAGGGTAGAATTGGCCATGGGAAATATTTTCGCGCGCGACCGTAAGATGATCTTTTTTACCGAATGAAATAACGAATCCTCAGAAATTTCCATCCTACGAAAATAAAAAAAACCTCTGACTTGGCAGAGGTTTACACTATATTTTATTTTAATGCAGATTAGTTTACACCGTGCATCATTTTCTTTAAAATCGGTGAAATTAAAGCCAGAATAACCGCTGCAATTCCACAAAGCACCACGAAAACCATAAAGAACTCAAACAGGTTGTGGATTTCGAATCCTGCAAAAGTCGGATTTTCCAATGGCAGCTGTGCCTTTTCAAAGGCGGCTACCTGTTCAGGGTCCAGGGTTACCTTTTTATCCAGGACATCCTGAAGGTTTACCCCGATTTCCTGTGCTTTGGAAAACTTATCTCCCGTAGCAGGAATTAAAGCTCCCAATGAACCTGCCAAAGCGTATCCGGCAGCATTGGAGATGAAGAATACCCCATACAGTAATGAAGCGAATCTTTTCGGAGCCAGTTTACCTACTAAAGATAACCCAATCGGAGAAAGACAAAGTTCACCACAGGTCTGGATGAAATATAACAGCATTAACCATTTGATGGCCAATAATCCTGAATTTCCAAGATCTTTTACGTTATGAGCGATAATGAAGTAGCTTAAAGCAATCAGGGCAAGACCCATCGCCTGTTTCATCGGGGAAACCGGCTCTTTTCCTCTTGCTCTCAGTTTATCCCAAAGTAAACTGAAAGGTACTGCCAGGGCAACAACGAAGATTCCGTTGAAGATCTGTACCATGGAAGGCGGCATATTCCATCCCAGGATATTTCTGTCGGTCTGGTTATCGGCAATGAACGTCAATGAAGAACCTGCCTGCTCGAAAGCAGCCCAGAAGAAAATAATAAAGAACGATACGATATAGATTACCCAGATTCTCTGTCTCTCCACTTTGTTTTCAGCAGAACTCATGATCAGGAATGCCAGGGAAATGCCGGCTGCATAAATGAAAGGATAAATAATCCCTTTGATCAGCTGTCCCATTTCCACTGCCTTAAATCCGAATTCTCCCACAAGAAGATAGCGGAAAGCAAAGAATAAGATCACAAACAATCCTCCGGTAATTCCCAATGCCGTTCCTGAGAACTTAGCCGTCTGGGTTTCCCCTTCTTCAAAATCCGCACTGGTATTATGTTTCGGTAATCCTCCGATCGGTCTTCCTTCCGGGGTAACTACGTATTTGTTTTTAAGGATAAAGAACGTAATGGTACCGATCACCATGGCAATGGAAGCCGCCAGGAACCCCCATTTGAATGCGAAGATATCCCTCACGCCGGTAGTGGAATCTTTAACATCCCCTACATAAGGACAGATAAACTGGCCCAGGAACGCCCCGATATTGATCCCCATATAGAAAATGGTGAAGGCAGAATCCAGCTTGGATTTCTCCTGCTTCGGATAAAGGCTTCCCACCATTGAAGAAATGTTCGGCTTAAAGAATCCGTTACCGAAAATGATAATGAATAAAGCGAGCCACATAAATGTTTTTGCGCTGTCCAGGCTTCCGGAAAATGTTGAAGCACTGATGAAAAGCAGAAACTGACCGATAGCCATCAGGGATCCTCCGATCAGGATGGCATTCCGGTTACCGATGTATTTATCGGCGATAAACCCACCCAAAAGCGGAGTAAGATAACACAAAGCCAGGAACCCGCCGTAGATGATTGCTGCGTCCGCTTCTTTTATCAACAGGGAATTTACCATAAAGAGCGTCAGAAGGGCTCTCATCCCGTAAAAATTGAAACGCTCCCACATTTCGGTTCCGAAAAGCACCCATAATCCTTTTGGATGTTTGGAACCTTTATTCTCTACAAATTCATCCTGTTTCGGAC
>NZ_CAJYMO010000161.1 GCF_913776365.1 uncultured Chryseobacterium sp.
CAAAAACATCCATTCCTGAAATATGAGAGATGAACAGGTCTTCCATATCGATAGAGTTTCTTCTGATCTTTGCATCGAAGTTCACTCCGCCGGTGCCTAAACCTCCTGCAGGAAGTAATACCAGCCATGCCTGAACCATTTCCAGGTAATCGATCGGGAACTGATCCGTATCCCAGCCGTTCTGGTAATCCCCTCTGTTGGCATCAATACTTCCTAACATTCCTGCGTCCACAGCTGCCTGAAGTTCATGCTCAAAAGTGTGGCCGGCCAAAGTAGCGTGGTTAACTTCGATATTCAGTTTAAAGTCCTTATCAAGTCCGTAATGTCTCAGGAATCCGATTACGGTTTCGGAATCGTAATCATACTGGTGCTTGGTAGGCTCCATCGGCTTAGGCTCGATCAGGAAAGTCCCGTTGAATCCCTGCTGACGGGCATAATCCCTTGACATGGTAAGAAAACGTGCCAGGTGGTCTTTTTCACGTTTCATATCCGTGTTTAAAAGGCTCATATACCCTTCTCTACCACCCCAGAATACATAATTTTCACCGCCGAGAGCGATGGTCGCGTCGATGGAATTTTTCACCTGGGTCCCGGCGCATGCCAGCACGTCGAAGTTAGGGTTGGTGGAAGCACCGTTCATGTATCTTTCGTGGGTAAATACGTTGGCTGTTCCCCAGAGAAGCTTGATTCCCGTTTCCGCCTGCTTCTGCTTGGCATATTCTACTACTGCCTGAAGGTTTTTTTCATAATCTTTCCAGTTGTCAGCAGGATCTACCAGGTCGATATCATGGAAGCAGTAGTATTCAAAGCCCATTTTGGACATGAATTCGAAACCGGCATCCAGTTTGTGCATGGCTCTGGTTACCGGGTCATTGCCCATATCCCAAGGATGGTGAATCGTTGCCCCGCCGAAAGGATCGCTTCCGTTGGCACACAAGGTATGCCACCAGGCCATTGCGAAACGGGTCCAGTCTTTCATCGGTTTCCCCATGATTACTTTTTCTGCATCATAATAGCGGAACGCCATTGGGTTTCTGCTTTCCTTTCCTTCAAACTTAATCTTATCGATCCCTGTGAAAAACTCTTTTGTACCTGTTAAAGTGTTCATATTGTTTTTATTTATTTTTAAATTTTACATTTTTATGTGAAGGTTCCCTGCTCACCGGCCTGAAAAACCCGGTAAGTACTGTGGAAATCCCCTGAAATCCGTTGTATTTAGATAATTTCTTTAAGATGATTCGTCCATCGTGAATAAGCTTCCGTATACTGTTCCTGCTTTTCATGTTCCGGTTCGATAACCGCTATTTTTTCCAGGGAAGCGAAGGCTTCTTTTGAGTCTGCATAAAACCCGATTCCCATTCCGGCCGCCCTTGCTGCGCCTACCGCACCATCGGTATCATAAAGCTCAATAACGGCGTTGCTGACACTGGCCAGCGACTGTCTGAAAATGGAGCTCAGGAACATATTGGCATTTCCGGCACGGATCACCTGGATATCCATCCCGATATTTCTCATGATATTCATTCCGTACTCATAAGAGAAAACGATTCCCTCCTGTGCAGCGCGGAGAATATCCCCTTTGGAATGGATGTTGAAATTGATCCCGTGGATGGAGCAGCTGGTATCCTTGTTTTCCAGCACTCTCTCCGCCCCGTTTCCGAAAGGAATGATGCTCAGTCCTTTGGAACCGATCGGCGAAAGTGAAGCCATGTCGTTCATATCTCCGTAGGAAGAGAGCGAAGTAGCAAAATTATGCTTCAGCCATGAATTCAGGATGCCGGTTCCGTTGATGCAAAGCAGTACGCCCAGTCTTGTCTGTTCCGGAGTGTAATTAACGTGGGCAAAGGTATTCACACGGGACAGTTTATCATATTCCAGCTGATCCAGCACTCCGTACACTACACCTGACGTCCCTGCGGTGGAAGCGATTTCCCCGGGATTGAAAACATTCAGGGAAAGTGCATTGTTCGGCTGGTCTCCGGCCCTGTAGGAAATCGGGGTCCCTTCCTTGAGACCCAGTTCCCGGGCGGCAGCGGCAGAAACCGTAGCCTGGATCCCGAAAGTAGGAACGATTTCAGGGAAAAAGCTTTCCGGGATTCCGTAATACCTGATAATGTCTTCCGAAATGCAGTTGTTTTTAAAGTCCCAGAAGATTCCCTCTGACAGGCCTTCAATGGTCATCCCGATCTGGCCGGACAATCGCATGGCGATATAATCTCCCGGCAGCATGATCTTATCGATCTTTTCGAAAAGCTCCGGTTCGTTTTCTTTCACCCAGGCCAGCTTGGAGGCTGTAAAATTTCCCGGTGAATTCAGCAGATGGGAAAGGCACTTCTCCTCACCGATTGCTTTGAAAGCTCTTTCCCCGTAAGGCACGGCACGGCTGTCGCACCAGATGATGGAGGGACGCAGAAGGTTCTGGTCTTTATCCACCAGGATCAGCCCGTGCATCTGCCAGGTGATCCCGATCCCTTTGATGTCTTCCGGATGCACACCGGATTCATGCATTACCGCTTCATGGGCCAGTTTCAGATTGGTCCACCAGTCTACCGGGTTCTGTTCTGCCCAGCCGGGATGGATTGCCGTAATTTTCATTTCCTTTTTAGGGGAAAATTCTGAAGCAATCACTTTTCCGCTGGATGCCTCAATGAGACAAACTTTAACAGAAGAACTGCCGATGTCATAGCCTAGTAAATACATAATGTAGAGAAAGGGGGATTATTTAATTAATTTCGTGTTATTCTTCTTATATACTTTAGCATCGAATTTATAATACCGGGCCGCGCGGTGCGATACGTTTTTCTCGATTTCTTCTAAAGGCACAATATAATTGAACGAAGATATTTTTTTGTGGAAGTTTTTGATATCGATGTATTTTTCACTCAATGCACTGTACAGCTGATAGAGTTGCCTGATCGTAAATCTTTTCGGCAGCATTTCAAAGATAATGGAGAAGTCGGATTCAATCCATTTCCTGATTTCCACCAGAGATTCGCTGATGATCTTGTTATGGTCGAAAGGCAGCGAAGGAACTTCATCAATCGGACACCAGTCTACCGTATCATATTTCGTGCTGTTGATCTTATGATCAATCTTGCAGAGGGAGAGATAGGCAACGGTAATGATGCGGTCGATATCATGCTTGTACTCGTTGCCCATCCATTTGATATCGTTCTGGCTGTCTGCCCTTGCAGGGTCTGCAAAACATTTGAACTGTTTCAGGACCATCTTCTTGATGCCTGTAAGCTCATGAAGAACCCTCTGGGCGGCATCATCCACATCTTCATTACTGAAGATAAGGCTGCCCGGCAATTTTTTCTGTCTCTCCAGAGGAATATTTTCCACGTGACGCTGAGCCAGTAAAATATTCAGCCTGTTTTCGTGATCAAATCCGAATACAACACAGTCTACAGAAACATACGTATGAATAAAAGTTGGGCTCATTTAAGTGTTAACATTTATGTAACATCACAAATATAAAAATTCAATCGAATAAAAAAAATAAATTTTACACTACCACCTACATATCAATGGTTTACATATCGAATTTTAATGATAAGATTTGTATTAAATTTATGATAAGCTTATCATATTTAACACACTTATATAAGTTGTAAAGTATGAATTGACAACAGATTATGGAAAAAAAAATAAAAGAAAAAAAGATCGAAATCCGCCTCATGTTCCTATGATAACAAATCGTAAAAGACATTGAATATTTTTTTAATTAAAAGTGTAAAAAAAACACTTTTCAGCCTCAAAAACCACAAAAAAACTGATTTCTGCTTTACCATTTTTATAAGCAAGCCATGAAAAAAGTGTCAAAATGCAAAACCGGAATCTGTAATCCAGGTGAATTGTTTGAGAACTTAACATTAAATAATAATGACTTTTCAAAAGAGAAAATCCCTTTATATTTAGGAATTGCAGCATCGGATGATAATTTTTCTTATTACAGGCCTGTATGGCACAACTTCTGATATAGCAACAGCACAACACATAAATCACTACACTATGTCTATAAAAATACAGGTTGCTGTCTGCACAAAATGCAATGGTTACTGCTCATCTGCGCCCCTTGATAAGAAAGATATCCAACATCCTGATATTGTTGATCATTTCTTCTACCATGGTGAACCGAGATTCACCCTGGATCAGGAAACATTTGAAAAGGTAAAAAAATATGAGCATACGGAGATTGTAATTGTTGATCTTCGTAAGCATGAAGAAAACGATCACCTGCAGTGCAATTGTACTAAACAGGTAAAGGCAGATATTCCGAAATACCGGAAAGCTGTTCAGGTGGCGGAAAGATATGAAACAGACGAAATCTACTTCAAAGACCTCTATTATACCTATAATAACTTTCATGGCATAAGCCCTGCAGCAAGCTACACTGCGTCCAGCCGCAAGTACGGATAGTAGGCATTTGGATAACTGTATAAATAATCAGTATCATTCTATATAAAAAGCCGTCCCCGGTGAGGAGACGGCTTTTATTTATAAAACAGCGGAATCCTGTCCGGCTGTTTTTTTCATCCTGAACACGCAGAAACTGGCTATGATAAACAGGACGCCGGCCATTGTAATGACTGCTGACGGATTGCTGTTCAGCACTGTTTTGTAAAGGGTACCAAAGGTTACAGTCTGTATCAGCATCGGGATAACGATCATCATGTTGATTACCCCCATATAGATTCCTCGTTTCTGAGATGGTATAGCTGACGATACCATAGAATATGGCAATCCCATCATGGCTGCCCACCCGATTCCCAGTGCCACCATCGGCAGCAGGATCAGATATTCGTTTTTTATCAACGGCAGTGTTAAAATTCCGAGCCCCGTAAGGAACAGGCAGAAAATATACGTATTCTTCGCCGAGAATTTCCTGGCAAACGGCACCAGCAGCAATGCGGAAAAAATGGTTACGATATTATATGAACCGTTCATCAGGCCGGTCTGCCCTACTGCTACTTCTACCTTATGAAGAATTTCTGTAGCCCAGGAGAAATCAGAATCTGCAACAGACCTTCCCCTTTTGGCCATTTCTGCAATGCGGTTTGCTTTTTCTTCCTGAGCTTCCGAAATTCCGTACAGCGACCATTTAAGCATCGGTGTGATGAACTGCCAGTAACAGAAGAGTGCATACCACTGGAACAGATATACCAGTGCCAGCTGCCACAACACGCGGGGCATTTTCCGGATGGCTACAGCAATTTCCAGGAAAGGCGTAAAAAAATGACTCTGGTCCCTGGCGCTTCTCAATTCTTCAAGTTCTTTTTCATCAGGCGGTATTTCCGGTGTTTTGTATACCGACCACGCTACCGATGCCACGGAACAGAACGAGCCCAGAAAAAATGAGTAATACACCCAGACGGGGATTCCGCCGTTAGCAGTGTTTCCGCCCAGGTACTTCTGGAATACAAACAGCGAAAGATTGGCCAGCGTAATCCCGGCTCCCACGAACAGGCTCTGCATCTGGAATCCGAAAGTCTGCTGTTCCTGCGGAAGCTTGTCGGCAATAAAAGCCCGGTAAGGCTCCATAGCGGTATTATTGGCGGCATCAAGGATCCAGAGAAGTCCGGCAGCCATCCAGATGCTGGAACTGAACGGAAAAGCAAACAGCGCCAGGCTGCACAATACCGCTCCCAACAGGAAGAACGGCTTCCTCCTTCCCCACCGGTTACTCCAGGTTTTATCACTGATGGCACCGATCAGCGGCTGGATCAGGAGCCCGGTGATCGGGCCGGCAAGGTTCAGGATCGGCAGCTGCTCGGCATGGGCACCCAGGAAAGAGTAGATCGGGTTAACGGCTGTCTGCTGCAGTCCAAAGCTGTACTGGATACCGAAGAAGCCCACATTCATATTCCAGATCTGCCAGAAACTGAGGCGGGGAATGATTTTTTTTGTCATCATGATTCAGGAATTACAGGGTTATAATCTTTGCCGAGGATCAGATCGGCATCCTTCTTAAAATTACGGATGATGTGATGCTCGATATCGAGCACCTTTTCTACAAAGCCGCTCTGCTCATCACGGTTCCGCTGCATCCGGTTATCATAGGTGTCCTTGTAATTCCGGTCGATGAATATTTTATAATCCAATTTTCCGGTTTCAAAAATATATGTTCCTTCCACAATAAGAATGTCAATGCCTGAAATTTCCAGCTGTTCCGCTAGGATCCTGTTTTCCTGATAGTGGACCAGCGGCTTTTCGGTCACCGGTTTCCCTTCTTTGAAATCACGGATATTCCGGGAAAGTTTTTCAAGGTCAACTTCTTGGGGACCTACATGGGCCAGGGAAAGCAGCCGGTTTTCGTGGTTGCTTTTCGGAGGAAGCCTGAAATAATCATCCATTTGTAACACAAGGCTTTTTATGCCATTCCCGGACAGGACTTTCTGAAGCGCAAAAGCGGTCACCGACTTGCCGCTTCCGCTTTCGCCGGCTATTCCTACAGCTATTCCTGAGTTTTGCAGTAAGGGAAATTGTTCTTTCAGGAGGTCCAGTATTTTTCCGGCCGTAGCCAGGTGGTTTTCATTCAGTTCAATAGTATCGCCGATCATAGTGCATCATTATTAGAGGGTAAAGAATCTTCATGGATCATCATCAGGTATCCTGAGGCGGAAAAACAAAGCTGTCCGGTACCCAGCGGCAGCAGTTCATCTGTGGAATAATACTCACTGAAATGATTTCCTTTTTCCTGCATCAGGGCTTCATACTGGGCCAGAATCCGTTCCGGGATATTATACATCCCCTGTCTTTTCAGGCCAAGGCAAAGCCAGCCCAGGAAAACAGGCCAGGATCCGCCGTTGTGAAAATGGTACGGCCGGTTCTTGAAACTGTAACTGTAGTTGTTTTCCAGCAGCCGCCAGTCTTCATCACCCGGAAAAATTACCGGATGGAAAACAGGAAGCATCCAGTGATTGAATCTACCACTGATCTCCGTCAGAAAATCCGAAAAAGCAGGAAGATCCAATTCAAAACCAAGATAAAGGGCGAGCGCATTTCCGGCGAGATCAAATCTCTCATCGTATCCGTTGGCATTCAGGGCTGCCCAGAAATAAGGTTTTGCCGAAGCCTTTTCATAGGCGGTCTGATGATACTTTGCAGTACCGGATCCGTTTTTGATGAAATTTTCCTGGATAAGCACTTTGGCTTCTGAAGCCAGCACCTTCAGTTCCTCATCTTCATACAGTTCCGAAACATTCCGTAAAGCCCAGTACCGCAATACGTTATCGTAGAGCGTGTATCCCGAGGTCACATATTCGTCTGCCCAGTTGCCGCCCAGCGGGCTGTACAGCAGGCCCCGCTGATTGTATTCCCACGTCTTAAGGCAGGAAAGGGCCCGGTAAAGAGGTTCTCTTAACTGTTCCTGCGCTGCCCGGTTTTCTGAAACCTTCAGATACTCGCAGGTTATTGCTGTCCACCAGGTGGTGGCATCGGTACGGCCTACATGCGTTCCGAAGCTGGCTTTTCCTTGGATAACATTCGACGGGATCTGCCCGTTCTCCGCCTGCTGCTTTGCCAGTGTGAAAACAGACAGCCCGAGCCCTTTGACGACGGCGTCGTCGCCGGCCAGTATTCCGGCGTAGCCGGTCATCATGGAATCCCTTGCCCATACCCTTGCGTAATTATCCCTCTGCTGTGCCGAAGCCAGCAGGCCCTCTTCCGTAATGGCTTTCCTGATTACTCCTAAAGCTTCTTCCTTAAACATAATTTGTTTTTTGAAAGCGGCACCCGCCGGTAAGGCACCGGTACCGCTTTGTTTTTTATCTTTTAAAAATCGAATTTCACACTTACGCTGTAGCTGCTTCCCGGTAAAGTACGGGCCCTTACGATTCCGTTACCGCCCACGATAGAGCCTTCTTCCGCTTCCGTCACGGCAATGGTATTGAAAATATTGTTTCCGTTGACGGCTACCGAAAGGTTTTTCAGCACCTGATAGGAAATATAAGGATTTACAATGGCATAAGCCGGCATCATCAGCTTGTTGGAATCCTGTGTATAGGATTTCGTTACGCCGATTACATAGAACCCGACGTTTAATTTTTCCACATTGAAATTAGGATTTACCGTATACATCAGCTTTGGCGTCCTTCTCGGCATATTTCCGATAATCGAAGGATCCAATGCATTTCTGATTTCTGCGTGGGTATACGTCAGCCCGGCTTTTACTTCAAACATCCTGCTGATTTTATAATAGCCGTCAAGTTCTATCCCGTAAGACTGGTACTTATTCTCTGTCTTCCTCTGGGTCGTTGCTTCAAAATTGGCTTCGGTTGTATTGGCGAGGAATAAAGTCGTATTGAGGAAATACCCTGTGCCTCTCAGTTTGTATCCGGCTTCCACCTGGTTTACCTTATTCACCTTCACCGCATCCAGTGCAGGATCATCGCTATTGGTATAATTGTATCCTGAGAATAAGATCCGGTCTGCGGAAGCACTTCCGCCCTGGCTCACCCTCGCAAATACTGCATTGCGGCCATTCAAAGCATAGTTGGCCCCTACCGAATAGCCGAAGATTCCGTATCTGTAATGTACCGGGACATTGATGTTATCATTGGTGGCTACATTCTGTTCAGGAATATCGATCACGCCGTTCCCGTTCATATCACGTACCGTTTTGGTGTTGGTAACCCCGGAGAAACTTCCTGAAACCCTTCCGAAATCATACCGGGCACCGGCATCAATGGTGAGCTTGTCTGTAGCATTAAATTCCACCTGGGCGTGCGGCGCAGTTACATCATACTTGGTATTGTAATTCCTGTTCAGGTTTCCCCATGCCGGAACCCCGTATGCCAGCAGGCCGTGGTCTGTGACAGCTGTTCCTGCCGCATTGTACACCTCAATCAGCCTTGCATTATTATCGCTGACTTCCTGGAGGTAGGTGTTCCATACCCAGGACATATTGATGTTCTGGAGCCCTTTATAGAGCCCGGCATTCAATTTTACGCTGTTCCACTTTTTACTGAAATTAAAGTCATTGAAAAAATTATTGAAATTGTTAAGCGTTACATTGAACAGGTGCATTCTCATATAGTTGGCATTCATATCCACCGATGTATTCGTTCCGCTGTATACGGCTCTGGAAAAACCGGGAATAGAGGCCAGGATTTCAGTTCCGGTTCCCACACTGGCAGGAAAGGGAGCGATAAACTGGCCGCCATTGGCCGCATACCGCATTTTTTCTTCAAATTTCCAGCCGTCTCCCAGATCGTAGCTGAACTCTGCACCTAAGGCTTTGGATACGGAGTGCATCCCGTCTGAAATATCACTGTCCAGGATATTCCCGTTTCCGCCTACAGTACGGTCGTGCTGGAGGTTGATGGTCTGCAGGGCACCGGTGAGTGCATTGTATCCGGATACCGATGACCATTTCGGGCTGCTGTCGGTTCCGGTAACAGAAACCGGCATCGGCATATAGGCTGCCGTACGGTCATCCAGCACTTTGGCATATATCCTGAAGCTTCCTTTCTCGAATTTTTTAAGCAAAGAAATCCTGAACTGTCCGCCGTTATTGGAATTAAATCCCGTTTTCCTCGGCCCGTCGCCTACTCTGTAAAATCCGCCGGCACTGATGAAGGTATTTTCTCCGATCGGGGTTCCGTAGTCGAAATCGGTCCTGTAATTCCTGTAATTCAGTCCAACCTGCTGGGTAATGCTTCCACCCTGCCTTTCACCGGTTTTGGTAATAAAGTTGATGATTCCTGCCGGAGAATTGCTGGCAAATACCGATGCAGAGCCTCCACGCAGTGCTTCCACACGGGACACGAAAGAATCGAAACGGGTAAACTGGTCCTGGGTTCCGAAGGCAATATCCCCGAACTGCATCACCGGCAGGCCGTCTTCCTGGATCAGCAGGTATCTTGATCCGCCCGCTGAAACCGGTACTCCCCTTACGGTAATATTGGAGTTCCCTTCACCTCCGGAAGATTCCGAACGGATCCCCGGAATGGTCCTGAAAATTTCCGCAGTGGTTCTGGGAGCAGCGTTTTCTATATCTTTCATTTTAAGAGTGGAAATGGAAGTGCTGGTCTTGATGGAAGCTTTGGGATTTGAATTTCCTGTAATCACCACTTCATCAATGGCTTTATCCCTGGTAAGTGTATCATTAGGAGTATTTTGCGCAAACATAAAAGCTGCGGTATTCATTGCTCCGAAGATGAATAATTTGGTAAACATGTTAGATTCCATATCTTGCTGAAGTTTTTTGTTATGGTCTAAAAGTATTTTTTTTACCCTATCCAAAATACAGTTTTAACGGGATGTAAACGGAATGTAAATTTCAAACGTTTGCGCAAACGTTTGCGGTGGATAACCTGTTTTTATTTTAACTTTTCATTAACAATATCACCTCATTTATTTAACGTATTTTAACAATTTAAAAGTCATAAATCATTGCTAAATTCACCCAAAAATTGTCTCTATTAACCTAAAATGAAAAGAATTACCATAAAAGACCTTGCGGAAATGCTCAATATCAGTGCGTCTACCGTATCGCGGGCGCTCAAGGATCATCCCGATATCAGCGATGCCGTAAAACGCAGGGTAAGGGAGGCGGCGGAAACCTTTAATTATATTCCCAATGATTTTGCCGTTAATTTCAGAAAAAAATCTTCGAAAGTGATCGGGCTCATCATCCCGGAAATCTCCATGTTCTTCGTTCCTTCCATCATTAAGGGGATT
>NZ_CAJYMO010000162.1 GCF_913776365.1 uncultured Chryseobacterium sp.
GCTAAATTTGCAAATTGAGATAATAATGCAAAAATGAATTTACCTGAAAGTTATATTCCAATCCTTATACAGGCAGGTGTTGCGATAGGTTTCGTAGCCATTTCTCTGCTTGGAGCACATTTCTTAGGTCCGAAACAGAAAAAAGGAAATTCTGCGAAAAACCAGAGCTGGGAATGCGGAATCCCGGTGGAAGGAAATGCCAGAACTCCGTTTTCCATCAAATACTTTTTAACGGCGGTATTGTTTGTCCTTTTTGATATTGAAATCGTCTTTTTTTACCCGTATGCGGTAAACTTCAGAGAATTCGGAATGGAAGGGTTCCTGGCCGTGCTTACCTTTGTCGCTATTTTCTTCATGGCATTTTTCTACGTATGGAAAAGAGGTGCCCTGGATTGGGATAAATAAAACGGAATAGAAATTTTAAATGACCGTGTTAGATAAGAGAAGTAGGTTTTCAGCTAACTAAACCGCTGTTTCCGAATCTAACTTAAAATCTAAATCAATCAAATGTCAGATAACAAACCAGTAATAAGAACAGATGCACCGGCTCCGGAAGGATTTGAAGGGGAAGGGTTTTTCGCAACGAAACTGAGCAGCGTCATCGGGATGGCCAGAAAATTTTCACTCTGGCCGTTGCCTTTTGCCACCTCATGTTGCGGCATTGAGTTTATGGCCACCCTGAACCCAACCTACGATGCATCCCGATTCGGGATGGAAAGAAACTCTTTCTCCCCGAGACAGGCAGACCTTCTGATGGTATGCGGAACGATATCCAAGAAGCTGGGTCCGGTACTGAAAGAAGTATATACCCAGATGGCAGAGCCGAAATGGGTGGTAGCGGTAGGTGCATGCGCCTGCAGCGGAGGTATCTTCGATACTTATTCCGTGCTTCAGGGAATCGACAAGATTATTCCGGTGGACGTATACGTTCCGGGATGCCCGCCAAGACCTGAACAGATTATTGAAGGCGTAATGCAGGTTCAGGCACTGTCTGAAAGCGAAAGCCTGAGAAGAAGAGATACTCCTGAGTACCAGAAATTACTAGATTCTTACAATATCAGCAACTAACGGAAATGACAAACGAATTTGTACTGGAAGCCATCACGAGAGAATTCCCGGAATCTGTAATCTCCAGCTCGGAACCTTACGGAATGCTTACCATAGAAGTAAAAAAAGAGGATATCAAAAAAATCGTTCATTACCTGAAAGATTCTACCCTTGAATTTAACTTCCTGACCGATATCTGCGGAATTCATTATCCTGAATTTCCTGAAAAGGAAATCGGGGTTGTCTATCATCTGCACAATATGATGGCCAATTTCAGGCTGCGTCTTAAGATTTTCATGACAAGGGAAAATGTAGAGGTGGATTCCCTGACGGAATTGTATGTAGGAGCCAACTGGATGGAAAGGGAAACTTTTGATTTCTACGGAATAAAGTTCAAGGGCCACCCGGACCTCAGGCCGATCCTGAACATGGAAGACCTGGGCTATCATCCTATGCTGAAAGAATACCGGCTGGAAGACGGTACAAGAACCGATAAGGACGATGCCATGTTCGGAAGATAAAAAAGCGAATGGCGAGTGGCAGCCAGCCAATAGCCGGAAGCAAATAGCTAAAAGCAATCATTATGAAAGATAACTCATTATCCAATATACTAAACCAATACGAGAGTAAGGAACAGATCGACGGGCAGCTGTATACCCTGAACCTGGGGCCTACCCACCCTGCCACGCACGGGATCTTCCAGAACGTCCTCACCATGGATGGGGAAAGGATCCTTCATGCCGAGCAGACCGTAGGCTATATCCACAGGGCATTTGAGAAAATTTCCGAAAGAAGGAATTATTCACAGATCACCACCCTTACCGACCGTATGAACTACTGCTCTGCGCCCATCAATAACCTGGGATGGCATATGACGGTTGAGAAGCTGATTGGTGTAGAAGTTCCTAAGCGTGTGGATTATATGCGCGTGATTCTGATGGAGCTGGCCCGTATCGGTGACCACCTGATCTGTAACGGTGTAACCGGAATGGACTCGGGAGCCATTACAGGACTTACCTATATGTTCATCGAAAGAGAGCGTATTTATGATATGTACGAACAGATCTGCGGAGCCAGGATGACGACCAATATGGGAAGGATCGGAGGTTTTGAAAGAGATTTCACCCCGAAATTCCACGAGCTGATCAAGGATTTCCTTAAGACCTTTCCTCCGAGATTCAAAGAATTCTGTACGCTATTGGAAAGAAACAGGATTTTCATGGACCGTACCATCGGCGCCGGAAGCATTTCTGCCGAAAGGGCATTGAGCTACGGCTTTACAGGCCCTAACCTTCGTGCAACAGGTGTGGATTATGACGTGAGGGTTGCACAGCCTTATTCTTCTTACCAGGATTTCGACTTCATCATCCCTGTGGGAACATCGGGAGACACCTATGACCGTTTCATGGTCCGTCAGCAGGAAATCTGGGAATCTATCAAAATCATCAAACAAGCATACGAAAATCTTCCGGAAGGACCATTCCACGCAGATGTTCCGGATTTCTATCTTCCTGAAAAGGCTGATGTATACCAGAAGATGGAAGCTTTGATCTACCATTTCAAAATTGTAATGGGGGAAACCGACGTTCCGAAAGGAGAAGTATACCACGCCGTGGAAGGCGGAAACGGGGAACTTGGATTCTATCTGGTGAGCGACGGGGCAAGAAGCCCGTATAGACTGCACTTCAGAAGGCCTTGTTTTATCTATTACCAGGCTTATCCTGAAATGATCACCGGTTCCGTAATCTCTGATGCTATCGTTACCATGTGCAGCATGAACATCATTGCGGGAGAGCTGGATGCATAAAACGGTTAACGTACAGGGTATTGCTGTACGATGTCCTTGAAAATATAAACAGATAATAATACTTTGTACTTTGTACAATGTACATTTTACAACAAAATAAAATGAGCGAAACAATAGCTTTTACACCGGAAAGTTTAGCACAGGTAGATAAAATTATCGCAAGATACCCGGAAGGAAGACAGAAATCTGCCCTTCTTCCCGTTCTTCACCTGGCACAGAAAGAATTCGGAGGATGGCTGGATGTACCGGTAATGGATTACGTTGCCGGACTGCTGAGCATCAAACCCATAGAAGTATATGAAGTGGCTACTTTCTATACCATGTTCAATATGAAGCCGGTAGGCAAGTATGTTCTGGAAGTCTGCAGAACGGGACCTTGCATGGTTTCCGGAAGTGAAAAGATTCTGAACCACATCAGAACGAAACTGAACATCAAAGACGGGCAGACTACCGAAGACGGCATGTTTACCTTAAAGCCGGCCGAGTGCCTGGGTGCCTGCGGATATGCACCGATGATGCAGCTGGGAAAATTCTTTCATGAAAATTTAACAATAGAAAAAGTAGATGAAATCCTGGACCTCTGCAGGGAAGGACAGATCGCTTTGGATTAATTGGATTTTAATATCAAATAAATAAGAAGCGTGCCGCCGCAGCCGAAAGCTGCTGGTCATCCGCTAAAAGTATACAACAATGAGTAAAAAACTTTTACTTAAAGACGCCCATATCGAAGGCATCCGCTATTTTGAAACCTACCGCAAGCAGGGAGGTTACGGAGCAGCAGAGAAAGCCCTGAAAATGACACCTGATGAGATCCTGGAAGAAGTGAAAGCTTCAGGGCTCAGAGGCCGTGGAGGAGCCGGATTCCCTACCGGGATGAAGTGGAGCTTCCTGGCAAAACCGGAAGGCGTTCCGAGACACCTTGTGGTGAATGCCGACGAATCCGAGCCGGGAACCTTTAAAGACCGGTACCTGATGGAGTTCCTTCCCCATCTTCTGATCGAAGGAATGCTGATTTCATCCTACTGTCTGGGATCCAATGTTTCCTATATTTACATCCGCGGAGAATATTCATGGATTCCGGATATTCTGGAAGAAGCCATTGAAGAAGCAAAAGCAGCCGGATTCTTAGGGAAAAATATTTTAGGAACCGGATTCGACTGTGAGATTTACGTGCAACGCGGAGGCGGGGCCTATATCTGCGGAGAGGAAACCGCTTTGCTGGAATCCCTTGAAGGAAAAAGAGGAAACCCGAGGCTGAAACCGCCATTCCCTGCCGTAAAAGGACTTTGGGAAAGACCTACGGTGGTAAACAATGTAGAATCCATTGCCGCTATCGTTCCGATCATCGATATCACGGGAGCCGAATATGCCAAAATAGGAGTAGGAAGATCTACCGGTACCAAACTGATTTCCGCCTGCGGAAACATCAACAAACCGGGGGTTTATGAAATAGATATGACCATCACTGTAGAAGAGTTCATCTATTCCGATGAATACTGCGGCGGTATCAAGGACGGAAAAAAACTGAAAGCCTGTATTCCGGGCGGAAGTTCGGTTCCGATTGTTCCGGCCAACCTGTTGCTGAAAACCGTAAACGGGGAGCCGAGATACATGAATTACGAATCCCTGGCAGACGGAGGATTTGCTACCGGAACCATGATGGGCTCCGGAGGATTCATTGTTTTGGATGAAGATCAGTGCGTTGTGGAACATACCATGACACTGGCCAGATTCTACAACCACGAAAGCTGCGGACAGTGTACGCCATGCCGTGAAGGAACGGGTTGGATGTACAAGATCCTGAAGAAAATTGAAAACGGCCAGGGCAAGATGGAAGATATCGATCTGCTTTGGGACATTCAGAGAAAAATTGAAGGCAACACGATCTGCCCGTTGGGGGATGCGGCAGCGTGGCCTGTAGCGGCGGCCATCCGCCATTTCAGGGATGAATTCGAATGGCTTGTGATAAACCCGGAGCTGTGCCTGACACAGTTTTACGGAATTGCAAATTACGCAGATCCTATTCCGGCGCCATCGGTTTAATTCTTAGGGGTAAGGAGAGAATTTAAAGGTGATAAAAAAGTGTTTTTTGCTGTTGGCAATAACAGCAGCTTTGGGCGTGAATGCTCAAAAAAGCCACGTGGATCCGTTTAAGAAAGGATCAGTGATGGTGTTCTGGGGGTGGAACAGTTCAGTATATTCAAAATCGGATATCCATTTTAAAGGGGACGGGTACGATTTTCAGCTGGATAACGTCATCGCCCATGACCGACAGACGAAATTTGATTGGGGTGTGTATTTTAATCCTGCTTCAATCACAATTCCGCAGGTGAACTACAGGATTACCTATTTCCCTAAAGATAATCTCGGGATTACTTTGGGAATGGACCATATGAAATATGTAATGGACCAGGAGCAGACGGTGGACTTCAAAGGATATATCAATGATCCTCAGTATGCATCGCTGGTACATAACGGAAAAGCAGATCTTACCGATGCGAAATTACTGACTTTCGAGCATACCGACGGTCTGAATTATATCAACATCGGCGCCCAGAAATATCATAACATCCTGAATAAGGAGAATATTGATCTCTTTCTGAGCTATGGGGCGGGATTGGGCGCATTGCTTCCGAAATCCAACGTGCAGCTGATGGGCAACGAAAGAAGCGACCGGTTTCACCTGGCCGGCTTCGGATTGGATGCCAGGGCTGCGGTAAGCCTGGTGGCCATCAGGCATATTGTGGTTCAGGTAGAAGGTAAATTCGGTTATATTAATATGCCGGATATCAAGACTACCCTCAATAACAAGCCGGATAAGGCTTCACAGGATTTTGTGTACGGGGAACTTGATTTTGGGATCGGATATACATTTAATACAAAAAAGTATAATTAACATAGAGCTGGACTGCTGAGCAGTGGCAGCGAAAAGCATAGAATATGAGCGAAGAGGTTAAAAAATTCAAAATAACGATAGACGGACAGACGACCGAAGTATTGCCCGGAACTTCTATTCTGGAAGCCGCAAGACAAATCGGTGGAAAATCTGTACCTCCGGCAATGTGCTACTACAGCAAATTGGAAACCAGCGGAGGAAGATGCAGAACATGCCTGGTGGAAGTTTCCAAAGGATCTGAAGCAGATCCGCGTCCTATGCCGAAACTGGTAGCAAGCTGCAGGACCAACGTCATGGACGGAATGGAAGTCAAAAACCTTTCGTCCGAAAAGGCCCAGGAAGGGAGAAAAGCCGTTACCGAATTCTTATTGCTGAACCATCCGCTGGACTGTCCGGTTTGCGACCAGGCCGGTGAATGCCACCTTCAGGATCTCGGCTACGAGTACGGAAACGAAACCACGCGGACGGAATTCGAAAGAAATACCTATGATGCAGACGACCTCGGTCCGAACATCAAGCTGAATATGAACCGTTGCATCCTGTGTGCACGATGCGTACTGACAGCCAACCAGCTGACGGAAGAGAGAGAACACGGAATCCTTTTCAGAGGCGACCATGCGGAAATCTCAACGTATCTGAACAAAGCGCTGGATAATGATTTCATCGGAAACGTGATCGATGTGTGCCCGGTAGGAGCACTGACCGACAGAACGGCCCGTTTTGCCAGCCGTGTATGGTTTACCAAACCGATGAATGCCACCTGCAACTGCGGAAAATGCTCCGGAAAAGCAGTGGTATGGATGAAAGGAAACGAAATCGTAAGGGTGACGGCCAGAAAGGACCAGTGGGGAGAAGTGGAAGAATTTATCTGCGATACCTGCCGTTTTGAAAGAAAAGAGCTGTCTGACTGGAATATCGAAGGGCCTAGACATATTGACAGGCATTCGGTAATATCCCTGAACCATTACGAAAAGCCTAAAGATGAACTGAGGGTATTGGATAATCCGATGGCTAAAGAAATCAGCGAAAAAGACGAAAAATAAAATTTGAAAATTTCTTAATTTGAAAATTTGAAAACAGGGAATATTCTCAGATTTCAAATTTCAGATTTCAAACTATAATAAAAATGGATTTAATTACATTTAAACTGATACTCGTACTGGCACTTTTCCTGCTGTCGCTGACGATTGCCGCCTACTCTACCTGGGCAGAAAGAAAAGTAGCTTCCATCATGCAGGACAGGATCGGGCCGAACAGAGCCGGGCCTTTCGGGTTGCTACAGCCTCTTGCTGACGGTGGAAAGTTCTTCTTCAAGGAAGATTTTACACCTGCCAATGCTGAAAAATTCCTTTTCGTATTGGGACCGTCCCTTGTGATGTTCATTTCACTGATTACCGGAGCGGTTATTCCATGGGGTAAAAGTTTAAATATTGCAGGGACTTCATATGACCTGCAGGTGGCCAATATTGACGTAGGCGTTCTCTTCATCATCGGAATGGCTTCCATCGGGGTGTACGGAATCATGATCGGAGGCTGGGCTTCCAATAACAAATATTCATTATTAGGAGCCATCCGTGCATCCTCGCAGATGATCTCCTATGAACTGGCAATGGGTCTTGCCCTGCTTTCCATCATCATGATGACGGGAAGCCTTGACCTGAAAGAAATTACCGAGAGCCAGACCAACGGGAAATTATGGGGATTCATCCCGTGGATTTCCGGAATGAACTGGAATATCTTCTATCAGCCGGTAGCCTTCCTTGTCTTCATTGTGGCGGCCCTGGCAGAAACCAACAGGCACCCGTTCGACTTACCGGAATGTGAGTCTGAGCTGGTAACCGGATATTCTACGGAATATTCTTCAATGAAATTAGGATTGTACATGTTCGGGGAATATGTGAATATGTTCATCTCCAATGCTTTCATGGTCGTTCTTTTCTTCGGCGGATACAATTATCCGGGAATTGAATGGGTAACCCAGAACTGGGGTGAGAATACAGCCGGAATTCTGAGCATCGTGGCGTTCCTGACCAAAACCATTATCGGGATCCTGATCTTCATGTGGATCAGATGGACGCTTCCGAGATTCAGATACGACCAGCTGATGCACCTGGGATGGAAAACGCTGATCCCGATGGCACTGGTGAACTTATTAATTACAGGAGCTGTAATTTTAGCTTTTGCCAATTAAGAATTTAAAAATAATTAGTTTGAAAATTTGATAATGTGACGATGAGAAACGGTGATGCAGCTATCCTTCATTTCCCATTTCCGTCTTCTAACATTTAATAATAAAAAATAAATGAAACTTACCAACAGATCAAAAGTTGTTTCCAACAAAGAAATGACCCTTGCTGAGAAAATCTACCTTCCTGCGATCTTCACGGGAATGGGGATCACCTTCAAGCATGCTGTAAGAACCGTGCTGAAAGGGGCACCTGCCGTATATTCCTATCCGGAGGTACAGAAACCGAGAGCAGAAATCTGGAGAGGCCAGCACGTCCTGAAAAGAGATGAAGAAGGCCGCGAAAGATGCACCGCCTGCGGACTTTGTGCCGTAGCCTGCCCGGCAGAAGCCATTACCATGACAGCTGCCGAAAGAACCAAAGAGGAAAAAGACCTGTACCGGGAAGAAAAATATGCCTCCGTATACGAGATCAATATGCTGAGATGCATCTTCTGCGGAATGTGTGAGGAAGCCTGCCCTAAATCTGCAATTTATCTGACCGACCGTCTGGTAGATGTGGAAACCAACAGAGGGTCTTTCATCTACGGAAAAGATAAATTAGTTGAAAAAATAAATGAAAGGATTGATATCACTGAAAGACAATCCGAGAAACAGAAAAAAGCCGTAAAATAATGGACCAGTTTTTATTTTTCTTGGTGGCGTTTTTAGCAGTGGCAAGTGCAGTCTATTTCGTATTTGCAAGAAATCCTCTTTATGCTATCCTGTCATTGATTGTAACCATGTTTTCAATTGCCGGCATGTACATTCTCCTGAATGCACAGTTCCTGGCCATCATTCAGATTATCGTATATGCCGGTGCCATCATGGTACTTTTCCTGTATATCCTGATGATGCTTAACCTCAATAAGCAAGACGAAAGTAAGAAGAACAATACTTTAAAATTCGTAGGGGTTTTCACGGCGGGGATTCTTCTTATCGGTATACTGGGTGTTTTCAGAGGCGTGCAGGACAACCACATTGCGGTTGCCAATGCAGACGGAAGCGTAGGACTTACGAAAAACCTCGGAAGACTTTTGTTCAATGAATATGTTTTACCGTTCGAACTTGCATCCATCCTTATTCTGGCAGGTATCGTAGGTGCGGTATTAATCGGTAAAAAAGATTTATAAAATTATGGGAGAAGTAAATACATTTGTACAAAGCATCCCTCTGAACTACTTTATTATCCTCTCGTCAGTACTGTTCTGCCTGGGAGTTTTGGGAGTATTGCTGAGAAAAAATGCGATTGTTATTCTGGGTTGTGTAGAGCTTATGCTGAACTCCGTAAACCTGTTGCTGGCTGCTTTTTCAGCCTATAAAGGAAACGGGGACGGACAGCTGCTGGTGTTCTTCATCATGGTGGTAGCTGCCGCAGAAGTAGCAGTAGGGCTGGCGATCATTGCCATGCTGTACAGAAATACCCGTTCTGTAGATGTGAGTATATTTAATAAACTAAGAGGATAAATAGGAATGGAGAATTTAGTATACGCAATCATACTTTTACCGCTTTTAGGGTTTCTGATCAACGGCTTATTCGGGAAAAACCTTCCGAAGATGGTAGTAGGGACGCTGGCTACGGCAGTGGTTTTCGGATCTTTCTGCATCGCCGTAAGCCTGTTCATGAATTTTGATTCTGAAAGTCAGCCTGTCATTGTAAAAGCCTTTGAATGGTTCCGGGTAAACGGAGTCCAGATCAATTTCGGATTCCAGATCGACCAGTTATCCCTGATGATGGTGATGATCATCACCGGAATCGGCTCTCTGATCCACCTTTACTCCATCGGCTACATGAGCCATGATAAAGGGTTCTATAAGTTTTTTACTTATCTCAACCTTTTCATCTTTTCCATGCTGCTGCTGGTAATGGGAAGCAATTACCTGATCCTTTTCATCGGATGGGAAGGGGTAGGTTTATGTTCCTATTTACTCATCGGCTTCTGGTACACCAACGAAGAATACGGTAAAGCGGCAAGAAAAGCCTTCATTATGAACAGGATCGGTGACCTTGCGTTGCTGATCGGGATCTTTATGATCGCTTCCCAGACCAATGCCGTAGATTATCTTTCCGTAAGGGAAAATGCAGGTAAATTCGAGCTGGACGGAAGCGTGATCATCTTTATCACCGCAAGTTTATTCATCGGGGCTACCGGAAAATCGGCACAGGTTCCTTTATATACGTGGTTACCGGACGCTATGGCCGGGCCGACTCCCGTTTCCGCACTCATTCACGCGGCTACGATGGTAACAGCAGGGATCTACCTGATCGTACGGTCAAACTTCCTGTTTACCCTGGCACCTACCGTTCAGGGAGTGATCCTGTTTATCGGGTTCCTTACGGCAGCACTGGCAGGATTCTACGCACTCCGCCAGAACGATATCAAAAAGGTACTGGCCTACTCCACCGTTTCACAGCTTGGATTCATGTTCATCGCTTTGGGACTGGGCGCTTATACTACAGCCATGTTCCACGTAATGACGCACGCTTTCTTCAAAGCCCTGTTGTTCCTGGGAGCAGGTTCCGTAATCCATGCCATGAGCAATGAGCAGGATATGCGTTTCATGGGCGGACTGAAAAAATACATTCCGGTGACCCATGCCACCTTCCTGATCGGGACACTGGCGATTTCCGGATTCCCTTTATTATCGGGAATGATCTCCAAAGACGAAATTTTAGTAGCTGCATTCGCTAAAAACCCGGTATACTGGTTTATCCTGTTTGTGCTGGCAGCAGTTACGGCTACCTATATGTTCAGATTATATTACCTGACTTTCCACGGAGAATTCCGGGGTACGGAAGATCAGAAGCATCATCTGCATGAAAGCCCATCCAATATGACCTTGCCGCTGATCGTACTGGCTGTATTATCCGTAGTGGGCGGTTTCATCAACCTTCCTCACTTTATCGGCCACGGTCATTATGCAAAACTTATGGAATGGCTGAAACCGGTACTTACGGAAGAAAGCTTCAAACAGATGGAGGCTACCCTATCGGGAGTGCCTTTCGGTACGGAGATGATTCTGCTGGGGGCAACCGTCCTGATGTTCTTCTCCGTTTGGTTCATCGTAAAAAATACGTATGTCAACAAGAAGAAGGCAGCAATGCCGGAAGAACAATATACGGGATGGGAAAAACTGTCTGCCAGGAAATTGTATATTGATGAACTTTACAATGCATTATTTGTAAAAACCATTGAAGGATTAGGACGCGGAGGAAGAATGTTTGATAAAGGAGTCCTTGACCGTGTGGTGGATTTCGTAGGGGAAGGCGCTGAAGACAGCGGAAAAGCTATGAAGCGCATCCAGAACGGAAATGTGGAAAACTACATCCTTATCATGTCTTTAGCGGTAGGAATTATACTGATTGTTAACTTTATATTACAATAATGTCTGGTTTATTATTAACATTATTACTATTACCTCTCGTAGGTTCGGGATTAGTTTTTGTATGGAAGAATAATTCCAGCAAGTATTTGGCTTTGGGAATTGCATTGGTGCAGATGCTGCTTACATTCTACGCGCTGTCGGCTTTCGATTTCGGGCCTACCGTAGACAGCAAGCTGCAGTACGAAATCACCTATCCCTGGTCACAGTTCATTAAAAGCACCCTTCACTTCGGTATCGACGGGATGAGCATGCTTCTTCTGATCCTGACCAACATCCTGACGCCAATCATCATTTTATCATTATTCAATGAAAATGTAAGCTACAGGAATACATTCTACGGACTGATCCTGCTGATGCAGTTCGGACTGGTAGGAGTATTCACCTCACTGGACGGCTTACTGTTCTATATCTTCTGGGAAGTTACCCTGATCCCGATCTGGTTCATTGCCGGTCTCTGGGGACAGGAAAACAAAAGGTTCGAGTTCACAACAAAGTTCTTTGTGTATACCTTCGTAGGATCCTTATTCATGCTGGCAGGGCTGATCTACGTTTACAACCATTCAGCTTCATTTGCACTGACTGATTTGTACAATGCCCAGCTGAATGAAACCCAGCAGACGGTGGTATTCTGGTTCATCTTCTTTGCTTTTGCCGTAAAATTACCGGTATTCCCGTTTCATACGTGGCAGCCGGACACATATACCTATTCGCCTACGCAGGGCTCCATGCTTTTAGCAGGGATCATGCTGAAGATGGCCGTTTACGGAGTGATGCGGTACCTGTTGCCGATTGCGCCGCTGCCGGTTGCAGGAATCTCGGGGCAGATTGTTCTGATCCTCGCCATTATCGGAATTGTACACGGGGCTATGATTGCCATCATCCAGTCGGATATGAAAAAAATCATCGCTTATTCTTCTTTCTCCCACGTAGGACTTATGGTAGCCGGGATCTTTGCTTCAGCAGTAGTTACCTTGAGAGGTTCTT
>NZ_CAJYMO010000163.1 GCF_913776365.1 uncultured Chryseobacterium sp.
TGATAATGCTTTTCCTTGCCGGGACGTTTATTTCACTGAAAAATTTCGGTCTGTATTTTTTTTCGCTCAGGTAACGGAATTGTTTCTCCAGATTTTCCAGGCTTACGGTGAGGTCTTCATGGGTTTCCTTTTCAATCTGATGATACATCAGGATAGTCAGCCTGTTCTCCGGAACAAAAAAAAGGTAGAGCCGGAAATAGATAACAAGGAAAAGAACAGCGCAAAGAATACTATACAAAATCATACTTTCAATAGAATTTCTGCCCGATTTCAATAAGCCTTATTTTCTCACGCAGTTTCATGTATTTCAGAAAAGTATAATAAGACATGGTCTTGGCGACATAAAATCCTGCAAAACCGTCAAGAAATCCCAGTTTGAAAATATACACCTTGATGAATTCAAATACAGGGCTCATAATGATTTTGAAATTCTGGTATTTCTTGCCGCGCTCAAACATTTTTTCAGCCATCATGTCAGAATATTTATTAATCTTGGAGACATGATGGTAGATGCTTTTGTAAGTATAATGATTTAATTTTCCTTCCATCATCCCGGCTTTCCGGTCCGTTACCAGGAATTCATGCACTTTATCGTCAGAATAGGCTGCCGCATCTTTCCGGAATAGTCTTTCCCTTGTAACATTGCCCCAGCCTCCGAACCGGATGATATGGACTCCGAGATGGTTGACAAATTTTGCTTTGTACACGCTGAATTCCGTGCTGTCTGCCGAAACGATCTTTTTTACAGATTGTTTCAGTTCCTCATCCGGCACCTCATCAGCATCAAGAAAAAGGACCCAATCTCCGGAACACAGGCTGAGGGCATAATTTTTCTGTTCTCCGTACCCTTCAAATGTTTTTTCAAAGAACCGGGCTTCCGGATATTGCTCAAGACAGATTTGTTTTGTTCTGTCTGTTGAGTAACTGTCTACTATGATAATTTCATCAGCTATGCCTTTTACGGCATCCAGCAATCTTACAATATTGGCTTCTTCATTGTAAGTGATAACGGCTAGGGAAAGGGCCATATTTACTCGAACGAAAGAATGGTTTTCTCAATGATGCTTACACAGTCCATCAGCTGTTCCTCGGTAATAACCAATGGCGGGGCAAGCCTGATAATGTTGCCATGCGTAGGTTTGGCCAGCAGTCCGTTTTCCTTCAGCTGGAGACAAATATTCCAGGCGGTAGAACTTTCCGGTGTATCGTTGATGAGGATGGCATTCAGCAGGCCTTTTCCTCTTACTTTGGTAATCAGGGTGCTTTTCGCAATGATTTTTTCAATTTCGGAACGGAATAATTTTCCCAGTTCCTGAGCCCTTTCTGACAGTTGTTCTTCTTCCACGACTTCCAGGGCAGCCATGGCCACGGCACACGCAATCGGGTTTCCACCGAAAGTGGAGCCGTGCTGTCCCGGTTTGATCACATTCATGATTTCATTGTCCGCCAATACTGCCGAAACAGGGTACATGCCGCCTGACAGCGCCTTTCCTAAAATCAGGATGTCCGGCTGCACTTCTTCATGGTGGCAGGCAATTAACTTTCCGGTTCTTGCAATGCCGGTCTGTACTTCATCGGCGATAAAGAGGACGTTGTGTTTTCTGCACAGTTCGGAGGCATGTTTCAGAAAGCCTTCATCCGGAACATAAACACCGGCTTCACCCTGAATGGGTTCTACCAGGAAAGCAGCAATGCTTCCGGCCTCCCTGTTCAGCACATCTTCCAAGGCAGCAATATCATTGTACGGAATCTTGATAAATCCGGGAGTGAAAGGCCCGTAATTCTGGTTGGCATCCGGATCGTTTGAAAAAGAGACGATGGTGGTCGTACGTCCGTGGAAGTTGTTCTCACAGACAATAATTTTAGCAGCATTCTCGGGAATTCCTTTTACCTCATAACTCCATTTTCTGGCGAGCTTTACCGCCGTTTCTACCGCTTCTGCCCCGGAATTCATCGGCAGTACCTTATCAAAACCGAAAAGGGTAGTGATCTTCTGCTCATATTCGCCCAGCTTTGAATTGTAGAATGCTCTTGAAGTCAGGGCAAGTTTTTTAGCCTGTTCAACCAGTGCATCAACAATCCTGGGATGGGAATGCCCTTGGTTTACAGCAGAATACGCGGAAAGAAAATCATAATATTTTTTACCTTCCACATCCCATACAAAAACGCCCTCTCCTTTGTCCAGGACAACCGGAAGCGGGTGGTAATTGTGGGCACCGTGCTTGTCTTCAAGATCGATAAAATACTGTGAACTTTTAAGTGTTTCTGCTGCAGACATATGTTTTTGCTTTTTGGCAAATGTAAACATTATAAATGAGATGGATCAACAGAAAAGTGATACTGAAAAACGGAGCAATGTGAGGAGGTTTTTGGGTGCAGAGGAAAAGTTTCAGAAAATTATTGCTTATCGGGATTTCCTATACAGGTATAATATCTTCATAGAGGATATTTCATTAATATTAAATTTATATTAAAAAAACCGCCTCAAAGAGACGGTTCCAAATGTATTTAAATAATAATCATCCTAGTGATTATCATATTTTCGGTCCATTACAAAATCCTCCATGAATTTTGTCGTATAGTTTCCGGCCAGGTAATCTTCATTATCCATCAGCTGTCTGTGGAAAGGGATGGTGGTTTTTACACCTTCGATATAAAATTCCTCCAGCGCCCTTCTCATTTTGGCAATGGCTTCTTCACGCGTCTGGGCAGTCGTAATCAGCTTTGCAATCATAGAATCATAATTGGAAGGGATGGTATAGCCTGAGTACACATGCGTATCTACTCTTACCCCATGTCCTCCCGGAATGTTCAATCCTGTGATTTTACCCGGAGACGGCCTGAAATCCATATAAGGGTCTTCGGCATTGATCCGGCATTCGATAGAGTGAAGTTTTGGATAGTGGTTGACTCCGGAAATAGGCGTTCCCGCCGCCAGAAGGATCTGTTCCCTGATCAGGTCATAATCGATCACCTGCTCTGTAATCGGGTGCTCTACCTGAATTCGGGTGTTCATTTCCATGAAATAGAAATTCCTGTGCTTGTCTACCAGGAATTCAATGGTTCCCACACCTTCGTAGCCGATGAATTCTGCTGCTTTTACAGCAGCTTCACCCATTTTCTCACGAAGTTCGTCTGTCATGAACGGGGAAGGGGTTTCTTCGGTAAGCTTCTGGTTTCTTCGTTGTACCGAACAGTCTCTCTCGGAAAGGTGGCAGGCCTTACCGAACTGGTCTCCGGCTACCTGGATCTCGATATGTCTCGGCTCTTCAATAAGCTTTTCCATATACATTCCGCCGTTTCCGAAAGCGGCTACTGCTTCCTGGATGGCAGAATCCCAGTGGTCTTTAAGGTCTTCAGCCTTCCATACGGCCCTCATTCCTTTTCCGCCGCCGCCTGCAGTTGCTTTGATCATGACGGGATATCCTGTTTCTTCAGCTACTTTTACAGCATGCTCGTAAGACTCGATCAGGCCGTCAGAACCCGGTACGCAAGGTACGCCGGCTGCTTTCATGGTAGCTTTGGCATTGGCCTTGTCACCCATTTTTTCAATCTGCTCAGGGGTTGCTCCAATGAATTTGATCCCGTTTTTCTGGCAGATCCTGGAGAAATTGGCATTCTCAGACAGGAAGCCGTACCCCGGATGGATGGCATCGGCATTGGTAATTTCTGCTGCAGCGATGATATTGGGGATTTTCAGATAGGAGTCCTTGCTCATGGCAGGACCTATGCAAACCGCTTCGTCTGCAAACCTTACGTGAAGGCTGTCTTTATCGGCGGTAGAGTAGACGGCAACGGTCTTGATCCCCATTTCTTTACAGGTACGCAGGATACGCATTGCAATTTCGCCGCGGTTGGCGATTAATATTTTTTTGAACATCTTTCTGAAATTTTAAATTATAAATTCTGAATTTTAAATTATTTTAAATGAAAAGCATCATCTAAAATTTATAATCTCTAATCTAGAATTCCTTAAGATGGGTCTACTAAGAATAAAGGCTGGTCATATTCTACCGGAGTGGCATCGTCTACCAGGATCTTAACGATTTTTCCGCTTACCTCAGATTCGATCTGGTTGAAAAGCTTCATGGCTTCAATAACACAAACCACTTTCCCGTTGGAAACTTCGTCCCCTACATTAATGAATACCTCTTTATCCGGAGAAGGTTTTCTGTAGAACGTTCCGATCATCGGGGATTTGATCGTTACATACTTGCTGTCATCAGAAGCCGCTTCTGCTTTTTCTGCAGGTGCAGATGCCGGAGCCGCCACAGAAGCCGGCGCAGCAGCAGGCTGAGGAGCAGTGTGGTAAACTGCAGGCTGGGCATAGGCAACTTCACTTCCGGCTAATGGAGTTTTAATGGTGATTTCGAAATCTTTAGTCTTGTACTTTACTTCAGAAACTTCTGCTTTGGATACAAACTTAATAAGATTTTGTATGTCTTTAATGTCCATAAAATTGATGTTTGATTTGGGCCCAAAGATACCAAAAAAACGTAAAAAACAACAAAAAACCGCCAAATTTTATTAAAATCGGGCGGTTTTTGTATTAAAACGAGTGTTTTCCGGTGAAAATCGACTCTTAGTTTTCTTCAGTAGCTGCTACTTCTTTTTCCAATACTACTTTTCCTCTGTAGTATAATTTTCCTTCATGCCAGTGAGCTCTGTGGTAAAGGTGAAGCTCCCCTGTTGTTGCATCTTTAGCCAATTGAGGAACTACAGCTTTGTAATGAGTTCTTCTCTTGTCTCTTCTTGTAGACGACTGTCTTCTCTTTGGATGTGCCATTTTCTAATAACTTTTTTAATTGATGAGCGATGAGACTCATCATCTCATCATTAAATTATTTAATTTTTATTCTTTAAATTTTTTAAAGCGTCCCATCTCGGGTCACTTTCATGTTCCTGGTCATCTTCAGCCTCTTTCGGGCTGAATTTATCCAGTATGGCCAGGTCTTCATCACTTACATCAGGCGATACTTTTTTCATCGGGATGGAAAGTACAATGCTTTCATACACCAGCTGGGCAATATTGAAAGCATGGTCATTTGCCGGAATGGTAATAACATCTTCTTCGCTGTCATCATATTCCTCCCCGAATTTTACCAGGACCTTTATTTCATTTTCCGTAGGATAGTCGAAGTTTTCTGTCGTGATGTCACAAACCAGCTCTACCGTTCCTTTTACTTTGATGTCAAACTCCAGAAAGGTAGAATGTTTATCCAATATAACATCTGCCGTGATCCTGGGATTTGTAAATTCCTGTTCAGTGTCAAATAAATGTAAGAACTCTTTATCGATCTCAAACCTGAACTCGTGTTTTCCGGTTTTCAGTCCGGAAAAGCTTACGTCATAGTTTCTTAACTTGTCCATAAAATGAGTGTGCAAAAATATGCAAATTTTTTATAATAACAAATAAATTTTAAAACAAATAAATTTCAGCCGCTCTCATGGATTTATGCATCGGCATCATCCGGAAGATCTTCATCCACCCCGTTGTCCATAGCCATTCTTCTCGGCTTCATCCGGTTGGCCATCAGATCGTTGTATTCGCTCCGGTTTCTGAAGATTTTAATACCGGTAAAAATAGCTTCCGTGAAACTCTGGGCATCCGCAATATTCTTGCCTGCAATATCGTAGGCTGTGCCATGGTCGGGAGAGGTGCGGATAAAAGGCAATCCTGCCGTATAATTTACTCCTTCTTCATAAGCCAGGGTCTTAAACGGCGCCAGCCCCTGATCGTGATACATGGCCAGGACGGCATCGAAATTCCTGTATTTTCCCGGCTGGAAATAACTGTCCGCAGGAAACGGCCCGAATGCCAGGATTCCGTTGTCCGAAAGTTCCCTGATGGCCGGAGCAATGATCTCGATTTCTTCGTTCCCGATCACGCCGCCGTCTCCGGAATGAGGATTCAGCCCCAATACGGCAATTTTAGGCCTTGTAATATTGAAATCTTCGATCAGCGTCTGATTCAGCAGCTTTACCTGTTTTTTGATTTTCTCCTTCGAAATATTTTCCGCTACCTGGGAAATAGGAATGTGATGGGTAAGGACGGCAACTTTCAGGTCGTCCGTTACCAAAAACATAAGCCCTTTCTTATTGAACTTTTCTTCAAAATACCCGGTATGGCCGGCATGCTTGAAACCCATTTTTACCATTTCGTCTTTATTGATAGGAGCCGTTACCAGAATGTCAATCTCCCCTTTCAGGAGCGCTTCCGTAGCTGCTTCCAGTGAATCAATAGCCATTTTGGTAGATTCTTCGGTAGGGGTACCCAGTTCCACCATTGAATTCTCTTTCACCAGGTTTACCATATTCAGCTTTCCTTCCTGTGCCTGGGACGCTTCATTGATATAATTGAAGTTGATATTGAGTTTGAAAATATTTTTCTGATAGGTAAATAATTTTCCCGACCCAAAAATAACAGGGATGAAAAAATCCGTGATGCTTTTGTCCGAAAGGGATTTCATGATGATTTCCGGACCGATGCCATTGAAATCTCCTATTGAAATTCCTACTCTTACTTTATGGTTTTTTGGGCTCATTTTGATTATCTTTGAAGATTAATAAACTACAAATTTAGCAAAAAATAATATGTTCACAGGAATAATTGAAGCGGTGGGAGTTATAGAGAAGATAGAAGAGAACGGAAGCAATATAGATTTTACTTTATCCTGCCCTTTTACTGATGAATTAAAAATTGATCAGAGCCTTGCCCATAACGGTTGCTGCCTTACGGTGGTAAAAACTGAAGGTCCGCAGTACGTGGTAACGGCTATCCATGAAACCCTGGAAAAGACCAACCTCGGAAAATGGAAAACCGGAACGGTGGTCAACCTTGAGCGCTGCATGAAAATGGACGGCAGGCTGGACGGGCATATCGTTCAGGGGCATGTGGACCATACCGGAGAGGTCGTGAGCATTGAAAATAAGGACGGAAGCTATTTCATTACCATTTCCTATAACGGACAGGGAGATTTTGTGACGGTTCCGCAGGGGTCCATTACCGTAAACGGGATCAGCCTTACCGTAGCCAAAAGTGAAGAAAACCGTTTTTCGGTGGCCATCATTCCTTATACCTGGGAATTCACTAATATGAAACATCTGACTGCCGGGGATCAGGTTAATCTGGAATTTGATATAATTGGTAAGTATATTGCTAGGTTAATTAATAAACAGAATGTCAACAAGTATATATAAGGGATATAGCTTACGGAACCGTGTGTTTTTCGGGTTCCTTCTGGTATGTCTTTTAAGCGTGGTGGCATCTTCGCTGGTCCCGTATTTTGTATTAAGAGAAAATTCCGTACAGACCAGCCGTACCGATATGCAGGAGAAAACCGGTGCGGTTATGAGGTATCTGGATTATGCGGTAAGCAGGACGCGTGTGGAAACCCGGGATCTGAAACCGGTGCTGTCTAATAAAATTTACGAAATTGCGGATATTAATCAGCACGATATTATTCTGTACGACCTTCATGGGAATTACCTGCTGTCCAATAAGGAAGAGCAGCTGGTAAAGCAAAAAAAGGTGCCTTTGGATATCATCAACAAGGTTTTGTCCACAGGCACACGGTATGATATCAAAGGATATGATGCCTCCAAAGATGCAGTGCTTACCTCTTCTTACCTGCTCCTGAAAAATAATGACCTCGAACCTATTGCCATTGTATATATTCCCTTATACCATGATGAATCAGCTTACTTTGACGTTCTTAACGTTTATGTAAAATACATTGTTATTGTTGATATTGTCCTGATACTCTTTAGCGTATGGCTGAGTTGGGTCATGTCTAACAGCCTGGCAAAAAATATAACGAAGTTCTCGGATATGATTACCCGGATCACTTTATTTGAAAATGAGATGCGTCCGATCCGGTATTACAAAAATGATGAGCTTAATGCGCTGGCACGGGCTTACAACAGGATGATCCTCCAGATTCAGGATCAGAAAGAAAGGCTTCGTTTCAAAGCTTCGGAAGAAGCATGGCGGGAAATGGCCAAGCAGGTGGCGCATGAAGTAAAGAACCCATTGACGCCGATGAAGCTGACGATACAGAACTTTGAAAGAAAATTCAATCCTGAAGACCCGAATGTCAGGGAAAAAGTAAAGCAGATGAGCAAAACCATGGTGGACCAGATTGATGTCATTGCGACCGTTGCTTCTGCGTTTTCGGAATTTGCCAAACTTCCTGAAAAAAACAATGAAGTCATTAATCTTAACGGCGAAATCGAGGATATTCTCCGGGTCTTTACTGATGACAGCATTTTTGTGCATGCCAATAAAAGCAACATTATGATTACCATGGATAAGGTGTATCTCTCCCGCATTATCACCAATCTGGTAACCAATGCCAGGCAGGCGGAAAGTGAGGAGCGGAAAATGATCATCAATGTTGATATTGAGCAATATCAGAGAAGAGTGGTAATCTCCGTGCAGGATAACGGCATCGGAATTCCTGAAAACATCCATGAAAGAATCTTCGAGCCTAATTTTACTTCCAAGAACAGCGGAATGGGACTCGGGTTGTCAATGGTGAGGAAAATGGTGGAAGATTATAAAGGGGAAATTACCGTGAAATCAGAAGTAGGAAAAGGTTCTACCTTCACCATCACACTTCCTACCAATTTATAGTGAAAGCATTTACATTCAAACGGTTTGAAATTCAGCAATCGAAAGAGGTTTTCAGGGTAGGGACCGATGGCGTATTGCTTGGCGCTTTAGCCGATGGTAATCATGCTTTAAACGTATTGGAAATAGGAACCGGGACGGGTCTGATTTCATTAATGCTGGCCCAGAGAAATCCTGACGCTGGCTTTCTGGCTATCGATATCAGCAGAGAAGCTGCTGATCTGGCCGGGCTTAATTTCAGGCATTCGCCTTTTTCCGGCCGGTTACAGGCCGTTCATCAGGATCTCAAGCATTTTATTACGGAAGAAAAGTTTGATCTGATCGTTTCCAACCCTCCGTATTTTGAAGCATCAGATTCTGAAAAGGACAAGGTGGCACGGCAGACGGTGGAACTGAATTTCGGACAGCTGGTTTCGAAATCATCGGAACTGCTGTCAGAGGGTGGGATTTTATCTGTAATTATTCCGGTGGAAGCAGGAGAGGGATTCATTAAAGAAACCGGAAAAAACGGGCTGTTTCTCATCCGGAGGATCAGCATAAAAGGAATAACGTATGCCGATCCCAAAAGGCTGCTGCTGGAATTTTCAAATGTTGAACGAGAGCTTGAGGAATCTGAATTCATTATAGAAAAAAGTCCGAGACAATACTCGGACCAATATCTTGAACTCACAAAGGAGTTTCATGTCTTCCGTAAATAAAAATCTACTCGAATAATTCTGCGGTATCCAGCACGGAAACTTTTCCGTCCTCACAGCGAATGGCTTCCCCGGGGAAATTCTGGATCATATGATAATCGTGGGTGGCCATTACTACGGCAGCTCCGTTTTCAAGGGCTACCTGTTTGAGCAATGTCATGATTTCATTGGAAGTTTCGGGATCCAGGTTTCCTGTAGGCTCATCGGCAAGAATGAGGTCAGGGTGGTTCAGCAGGGCTCTGGCGATAGCGATACGCTGTTGCTCACCGCCGGAAAGCTCATGGGGCATCTTATGCTTCTTGCTCTTCATATTCACGCTTCCCAGTACTTCATTGATGCGCTCCTCGATCTTCTCCTTATCACTCCATCCTGTAGCCTCCAGTACGAACTTCAGATTTTTTTCAACCGTCCTGTCGGAGAGCAGCTGAAAATCCTGGAATACGATTCCCAGTTTCCTTCTGAGGTTGGGAATGTCGGACGCTTTTAGTTTTGCCAGGTCAAATCCTACTACGGCCCCGTGCCCGGCAACCAGGGGAATATGTCCGTACAGTGTTTTCAGAAGCGAGCTTTTCCCGGAACCTGTTTTCCCGATCAGGTAGCAGAATCTTCCTTTTTTGATGTTCAGATTCACATCAGAAAGGACGGTAAAGTTTTTCTGGGCAATCTTTGCATGCTGCAGACTGATGATATTGTCTCCGGAAATATGGGTATGTGGCATAGTTCAGTGGTATAAAAATTCAGAATTTAAAAATAGGAAAAAGAAGACGAAATCCCTCGGGTTTTGGCAAATTTTAACAACAAAAAATGCCTGAAAAAAACCTTTTCAAGCATGATTTGTATATGATGATAATAAAGAGATTATCTCTTAGCGCGTGATGCACTTACTGTTAAGCTCTTTCTGCCTTTAGCTCTTCTCGCAGCCAAAACT
>NZ_CAJYMO010000164.1 GCF_913776365.1 uncultured Chryseobacterium sp.
CTCATAGAAATCATCCGCGGAAAGCAACAGGCAGATCTGATCGCCAAAATAATGGTCTATAACCGGAACGGCGATATGGTATTTATGCAGCGGTAAATGCTGGCAGGAAAATACACGCTGATGCAGAATTATTTCTGCCGGATCGCACTGATTTTACCTGTACGCAAAAATCCTGAAAATATTTTCAGGATTTTTATGGCGTGTGCCGGTGACTCCACTCCGGATTGTATGTCACCTTTTATGTCACTTGAGACTTTTTTAAGACACGTATCACTTCCGGGATCCGCCGGAGCGCGTTGTGCTGTTCGTTGTTGTAGTGGTGCCCGTGTTCAGACTGCCGGTAGTGCCTGTACTCAGGGTTCCGGCGCCGGTATTCAGCAGACCGCCGGTGTTCAGACTTCCGTTGGTTCCGGTGTTCAGTCCTGTACCGCTATTGAGTGTGCTGTTGGTATTCAGGGTACCATTGGCTCGTGTATTCAGAATTCCTGAATTCAAAGTGCTGTTTCCGTTTAATGTGCTGTTAGTACCGTTATTCATTATTCCGGTGCCGGTATTCATGGTACCTGTACCTGCATCGGTATTGGTATTCACTGTGGTCTGTGCAGACACGGTAACGAGACCTCCTGCAATAAGCGCTGCTGCTGCAATAACATTTTTCATATGATTCTATTTTATATGGTGATACCTCACCTGTACAATTATCGTACAAAATGTCTTAACTGTATCATGTAACGGCTCAATCAACTGAAAACCATATCATTAAAATAATTTTATTATAATGATCCCTGCCGATTGAGTGATGACGGAAAAGCCTTTGCCTTCCAAAAAGTAAGGCAGTGTGATTTTACCGCCTCCCGGACCGCCTGTAATGATGAAAAGTTTCACTTCCGTATTTTTTAACGTCATTCATCAATCTTATTGTACAATGCTTTATTGATCAGTGATGGCCTCCCGTTTTGCCATCTCTTCATTAAGCAATCACACGGAACAGGATAAGGGTCCTGCAGGTACATCAGGAAGACTTTCCCTGACCGGCTTCCAGCTTTTTATGCCTTTCGCCCCATTTTTCCAGCTGAAGGATAATGGGTTTCAGTTCATATCCTATTTCCGTCAATTCATACACCACTTTCGGAGGGATCTCTGCATAAACCGTTCTTGTAATGATATGATGATCCTCCAGTTTACGCAGCTGCACCGTAAGCATGCGCTCCGTAATATTAGGGATGGCTTTTTTCAATTCTCCGAACCGCATTTTGCCATTGGTTAACCATGAACAGATCACAAGCGACCACTGCCCGCCAATAATGTGTGCGGCATACACCTCTGAACATTCATCCGCAAGAATCTTTTTATTTTCAAAATTGGTGGATGTTTCTTTGATTTTTCCCATTACTTACCTTTTTTATAGTATCTGACAATAAGCTGCTAATATACAGTATTGGCTGTCAATATGCTATTTTTGTACTGATCAGCAGCACTCCGACCGCAAGAACAGGAATATTTCAGTCATTTCTTACCATCTGAGTATTTCATTTCATATCCGGTGAGGATCAGTCAGACGACATAACAAAAAACAAAATAAAATGAGTAAAGCAACTTTATTACACGAAGCTAACGAATGGGTAAAAAAAGGCGACTATGAACGTTTTCTAACCAGTTGTACAGAAGATACCGAATGGGTTTTCGTAGGCGACCAGGTACTTTCCGGCAAGCAGGCAGTCCGGGAGTATATGAAAGAATTCTACCGGGAACCACCGGTGTTTACCGTTGATACGACAATCGAGGAAGGTAATTTTGTAACCGTAACCGGTGAAATCCGGCTGAAAGGTATAGATGGAAACTACAGCCATTATGATTACTGTGATATATGGCGGTTTGAAAATGATAAGATGGCGGCCCTAAAAGCATTTGTAATCGAAAAAAAGTAAGGGACAATTCTGATTTCAGAACTGATCACACATCATCCTGAAAGCATGAACAGAATCCTTTCCCGCACAGGTACAGGCTGAAAATTTCCCCGGCTCTACTGTATCAGGAATCTCACAATTCCGCATCTTTATATACCAAACATCTGACATCCAACAAAATGCACAGATGCCCGGAAGGCTGCAGAATGCATTTCTTCCGGATAGGTAAAGCCGTATACTCATTTTCAGACCATTCGTTACATTTACGGAGAAGTGGTCTGTTCATGTTCTTCAGTGAAAACAGGTAAGGTAAACCAGAAGGTGCTTCCCTGCCCTTCTGTACTTTCTACCCCGATCTGCCCGTTATGCCTTTCGATGATTTCTTTGCAGATGTAGAGGCCGATGCCGAAGCCCTTCTTGTTTTTCATGGCCTCACTTTCCACCCTGTAAAACCGGTCAAAAATAAAAGGCTGGTCTTTGGATGGGATTCCCATGCCCTGGTCTTTTACGTAGACCTGTGCCACACCGTTTTCCGTCGTGCAGGAGACATTGATAACGGAACCGCCCGGCGAGTATTTCACTGCGTTGTTGATGAAATTAAGAAGGACCTGCTCGATCTTGTCCTGATCGGCTTCTACCGGAGTAAATTCTACCGGTGCAAAAACCACCTGATGGGAAGTAACGGTAGCCAGAGATTCTTCTTCGGCAATACGCACCAGGTGCGCCATATCGAACCGGGTCCTGTTCAGGCGTATCTTCCCTTCCCCTAGGCGCGCTACGTCGAGAAAGCCGTTGATAAGGGCTTCCATCCTGTTGACCTGATTGTCTACTTTGGCAATATTACCGGCCAGCGTTTCGTCATTATTTTTCTGGGCGGTCCTTTTCAGCATATAAGCATAGGCCTTGATGGCGGTCAGCGGGTTTCGCAGCTCATGGCTTACCATACCGATGAAGTCGCTCCGGCGCTGCTCATCCAGCCTGCGTTCGGTAATATCGGATACCGTTCCGGAGAAATGGGAAATTTCCGGGTTTTCAGGATCGGTGTAAAGATGGCCGGTCGCACATACCCAACGGAGTATTTTATCATGATACCCGATAATCGGGTATTCAAGTTCGTAGGGTTCTCCTTTGGTAATGGAAGCCTTAACGGCCTCTATCACCTGCTGCCGGTGGGAATCGGCAATCTGGACGACCGCTGCCTCATACGGCATCTCTTCATCAGGATAAAACCCGAAAAGTTCTTTCAGCTTCGGGGACGGGAAAAATTCCCGGGTCCGTAAATCCATATGCCATACGCCCAGGTTGGCAGAAGAAATAGCCACCTGCAGGCTTTCCTCCCTTTTCTTCAGCTGCTGCTGCAGGAGGTAACTGTCTGTAATATCGGCAAAGCTTCCGATGGCACCGGTGATGTTTCCATGATTGTCTTGGATAGGCGTAGCGTTCATCCGCAGGTACAGGGACTGCTGCTGCTGGTCGCTTACCATGAATTCATAGCGGGATACCGGGATACCGGTTTTCAATACGATGCTCACCGGATGCTCTTCGGCGGGAAGCGGAGACCCGTCGAGCCGGCGGTTGTTCCATTCCGGGGAGACATTGTTGAGCGTAAGCATGCTTTCCTCGTCCAGTTTGAAAATTTCCCGGTTCCGCCGGTTGGTGTATACGATATTCCCCTTTTCATCCGTAATACCGATGCCTTCGCCTACAATATCCAGTATCGTCTGTATCCTTTCCTTGCTTTTCAGGAGGTCCGCATTCACTTTTTTAAGCTCGTCTTCCGCTTTTCTGAGGTCGAGATTGGCCTGTTGCAGCAGCTGATTCGCTTGCCGTAAGTCTGCGTTGCTTTTCCTGAGCGATAATTTATCGATGACCTGCCGGGCAAGCGTGCGGAGTGCCTTTTGTTGGGTATCATTCAGAAGCCTGGGCTTATCGTCGATCACACACAACGAGCCCAGCGCATATCCTTCCTGATCCAGAAGAGGCATGCCGGCATAAAACCGTATTCCCGGGCTTCCGGTAACCAGCAGGTTATCCTGAAAGCGCGGGTCGTGTCGTGCATCTTCCACCTGCATGAGGGCCTCCGGCCTCTCTATGGCATGGGAACAGAAGGAATGGCAGCGGTCGGTCTCATTTACCTGGAGGCCATAATGAGACTTGAACCATTGCCGGTCCCTGTCTACAAAGCTGATGAGGGCAATGGGAACATCACAGATAGCGGCTGCCAGTTCAGTAAGTTCATTATAATCCTTCTCCTGCCCTGTATCCAGGATGTGGTAGGCATGCAGAGCGGCCAGTCTTTTCTGTTCTTGCGGAGAATTTGTATCAGCCATAGTGATGTTTTGGATAACGCCATCTGTATTTTAAATGGTACCGCAAAGGTATAAAATATAATGGTGCCACATCAATAAAGTTTAGCATAACGGCACCGGGCAAGCAGCCTGCACATTGAGCAGATTTTTAAAAGGGTTAACCATTTTGCGTAACTTCCTCTATGAAAAAGACGCTGGCCAGATAATGAGGGGAAAACGCAGCAGGACAGCGGCTCCTTTGGAACAACAGCAGTAAAAACCTATTGTCATTCCCTGCAGATGCTGAGCTGTTTCAGTGCGTTTGCTCCCATTCTCACCGGCAACGCGTTATGACCCTGAAAACGGTATTGCCTGCTGTACCTTATTTCAGTAAGCCATTGCCGGTGACACCAAAATCCCCGGATAACCCGGACGAATAAATAGTGTAACTGTTAAGGTGAACGA
>NZ_CAJYMO010000165.1 GCF_913776365.1 uncultured Chryseobacterium sp.
GCTACCCTGACGGAAGTCCTGGATGCCGAAAATGCCCTGACGGATGCCAGACAGAACTACGCCAATGCGCTGCTGGACTATAAGCAGGCGGAGATCAAGCTGATTAAAGCGAAAGGTGAACTGAATACATTACAAAATCCATAATAAACTATAATGAAAAAAACTTTAATATATATCATCGTGGCGGCCGTACTGGTCGGTCTGGCAGCATACAAGATTGCCGGTAACAAAGAAAAACAGACCAAAGAGGTACAGGAAGTGGCCAAGCAGGTAGACAAGATCAATGTAAACGTCGTAACCGTATCCAGGGAAAATATCGATACCGATTATTCTGCCAATGGCACCTTTATCCCGAAACAGGAATCCAACCAGTCTTCTGAAATTTCAGGACGTATTGTAAGCGTATTGGTAAAAGAAGGTTCAAGGGTAGGGGCAGGCCAGGTTCTGGCAACCATTAAAAAAGATGCCATTGAGGTAGACGTTACCCAGGCGCAGAATAACCTGCAGAATGCCATCATCGACAACCAGCGGTACGAAAATGCCTTCAAAACCGGAGGCGTTACGAAACAGCAGCTGGATAATTCAAGATTACAGCTGAAAAACGCGCAGGCGGCAGTACGCGCACAGGGCGTAAGGGTAAACGATACCAGCATCCGTGCGGGGATCAGCGGTACCATCAACAAAAAAATGGTGGAACCGGGAATGGTGGTAGCACCGGGAACGGCTTTATTTGAAATTGTAAACATCAATTCACTGAAACTTTCCGTACTGGTAGATGAAAGCCAGATCGGAAGAATCGCCCTGGGCCAGGAAGTTCCGATTAAAGTGAATGTGTTGCCGGACGAATCCTTCAGCGGGCGAATCACCTTCATCGCTCCTAAAAGTGATGCTTCCCTGAATTTCCCGGTAGAAATCGAAGTTCAGAACAGAGGAAACCTGAAAGCGGGGATGTATGCTACGGCTACCTTTAAAACCAACAACGGCGCAGAAACCCAGAATATGCTGACGGTTCCTGCAGAAGCCTTCGTAAACGGGGTAAGCTCAGGCCAGCTGTTTATTGTGAACAACGGAACCGCTAAACTGATCACGGTACAGACCGGAAAAGTATATGGCGATAAAGTTCAGATCTTAAGCGGACTAAAAGGAGGAGAGCAGGTAATTACCAGCGGACAGATCAACCTCGACAACGGTTCCAAAATCAATATCGTAAAGTAAGAGCAGATGAAGTTAGCAGAAATATCCATTAAAAGGCCGTCCCTGGTGATCGTACTCTTTACGATCCTTACGCTGGGCGGTTTATTAAGCTACTCCATGATGGGGTATGAATTGATTCCGAAGTTTGAAACCAATATGGTTACCATCTCCACCGTTTATCCCGGAGCTTCTCCGGCAGAGGTGGAAACTTCCGTGACCCGTAAAATTGAAGATGCGGTAGGTTCCCTGGAGAACGTAAAAAAAGTGGAATCCTCATCGTATGAAAGTTTATCGGTGATCATGGTCCAGCTGAACACGGGCGCCGATGTCAACTATGCGCTGAATGATGCCCAGCGAAAGGTAAATGCCGTATTGGCAGACCTTCCGGATGATGTAGACCCACCGTCCCTGCAGAAATTCTCACTGGATGACCTTCCGATCATGACGCTGAGTATCACCAGCAACAAGCTGAACAATAAAGAGCTCTATGATCTCTTGGACAAGAAGATAGAACCGATCTTTTCCCGTGTCAACGGGGTGGCCCAGGTGGATCTTGTCGGCGGACAGGAGAGAGAAATCCAGGTTAATTTAGATGAAAAGAAATTGCAGGGATACGGGCTGTCCATCGGTGATGTACAGCAGGCCATCCTTTCTTCCAACCTGGATTTCCCGACGGGAGCTTTGAAAACAAGAACTTCGAGATCGACGATCCGTCTTTCCGGAAAATATAAAAATGTAGCGGAACTGAATAACCTGATCGTTTCCAACAGAAACGGAGCCCAGGTAAGGCTGTCTGATATCGCTACGGTTTTCGATTCACAGAAAGACACCGAAAAGATCGCAAGATACAACCAGAACTCCACGATTTTGCTTCAGGTAAAGAAACAATCGGATGCGAATGCGGTAGCCGTTTCAGAACTTATACAGAAAACCATTGCCCAGGTTCAGAACGATTACAAAGTGCAGGGGCTTAAGCTGAATATTGTAGACGACTCGACCGAATTTACGCTGGAAGCAGCAGACCACGTAATCTTCGACTTGTTTTTAGCGATTATTCTGGTAGCGGTGGTGATGCTGCTGTTCCTTCACAACATCAGAAACGCATTCATCGTAATGGTTTCGATCCCGATGTCCCTGATTGCCACGGTCATCGGAATGTACCTGATGGGCTATACCCTGAATTTGATGAGTTTACTCGGGCTCTCACTTGTAGTAGGTATCCTCGTGGATGACGCAATTGTGGTACTGGAAAACGTATACCGGCACATGGAAATGGGGAAAAGCAGGATCCGTGCGGCTTATGACGGAGCTTCGGAAATCGGGTTTACCGTAACCGCCATTACCCTGGTAATCGTAGTGGTATTCTTACCGATTGCGATGAGTTCCGGGTTGGTGTCTGATATCCTGGCGCAGTTCTGTGTCACGGTAGTTATTGCAACCATGCTGTCATTGCTTGCTTCATTTACCATCATTCCATGGTTGTCTTCAAGATACGGGAAACTGGTACACCTTACCGGGAAGAACGTTTTTGAAAGATTTATTCTTTGGTTCGAGAAACAATTGGAGAAATTCACCCACTGGATCACTGGCATTCTGGACTGGGCCCTAAAAACCACTTTGAGAAGAGTAATGACGGTGGTGGTAACTTTCATCGTCCTGATCTCTTCTTTTATGCTGGTGGCATTCGGATTCATCGGAGGGGAATTCTTCCCTAAAATGGACCGGGGACAGTTCCTCGTTCAGATGGAATTGCCGAAAGACGCTTCAGTAGAGAAGACCAACCAGGTGACGCTGGCCGTTGAAAAATACCTTAGAAATGATAAGGATGTAATTGATATGATCACCACGGTGGGGCAGCAGTCTTCCGGATTCGGAGGGGCACAGGCTACTTTGTACCAGTCTGAAATCCAGGTGATTTTAGTTGATAAATCGGAACGTAATGAAAGTACCGATATCAAATCGGCGAAGATCAAAAGAGCACTGGAAGAGAAATTCACCGGTGTTGAATTCAAAACGGCACCGATCGGATTGATGGGAGCGGATAACGCCCCGATTGAACTCGTGGTAACCGCTCAGGATAATGAAACTGCGAACAAAGAAGCAAACAGGATCCTTAACCTGCTTAAAAAAGTTCCGGGGTCAGTGGATGCCGAATTGTCAACCGACAGCGGTAACCCTGAAGTACAGGTGAATATTGACCGTGATAAGATGGCTGCTTTAGGCTTAAACCTTTCCAGCGTAGGACAGACAATGCAGACGGCATTCAGTGGGAATACCGACGGTAAATTCAGAGCCGGTGAATATGAATATGATATTAACATCCGTTTCGGTGATGCCAACAGACAGTCAATTGATGATGTGCGGAACCTGATGTTTACCAATCCTCAGGGACAGCAGATCAGATTAAGCCAGTTTGCCGACGTAAAAATGGGATCCGGACCGAGTTTGCTGGAACGTAGGGACAAAGCGCCTTCGGTAAAAGTAAAATCCAAAGTGGTAGGTCGTCCGGTAGGGGATGTCGCCAACGAGTGGGCAGCGATGTTCATGGATAATGAAAAAACAAAACCTGCTGGAGTATCGTACATCTGGAGCGGGGACATGGAAAACCAGACCGAAGGTTTCGGTACGTTGGGAATTGCCTTATTGGCAGCGATCGTATTGGTATACCTGGTAATGGTTTCCCTGTATGACTCCTTCGTCTATCCGTTCGTGGTATTATTCTCCATTCCGCTGGCACTGATCGGGGTTATGGTAATCCTGGCCATCACCGGAAACTCGCTGAACATCTTTACCATGCTGGGGATGATAATGCTGATCGGTCTGGTAGCAAAGAACGCGATCATGATCGTCGACTTTGCCAACATGCGTAAAGCGGCCGGGGCCAATACCCACGATGCACTGATCCAGGCCAACCACGCCCGTCTCCGTCCGATCCTGATGACAACGATTGCGATGATCTTCGGGATGATCCCGATCGCGATTGCCAAAGGAGCAGGAGCAGAGATGAACAACGGTCTCGCATGGGTAATCATCGGAGGTCTTACCTCATCGTTATTCCTGACGCTGATCATTGTACCGGTGGTATATTCCCTTTTTGATTCTGTTCTAAGAAGAATGGGCAAAGGGCAGCCGATAGATTACGAAGCGGAAATGAAAGCCGATTACAAGCACAGAGATTTAAGCGAAGACGGATTTACGCCGAAACATATAGACTAACTATTAATAATCAACCTTTAATTAACCGAAAAGCGTATCAGCAATGATGCGCTTTTTTTTATTCGATGAAAGATGTATTACACTGAGTTTTTTTAACCGCAAACCGGAGGTTCGACGCAGTCAAAAGTCACCAAAGGTGCAGATGCTGTATATCACGTGAATTCAAGACTATTTATCTGATGTAAAATACGTTGCATAAAATAAAAGCAAAGAGGTAATTAGAGATTTCTAAGCAGGGTTACTTTAAGGTTCACGTTAAATGAGCTGCATCAATCAATAGGGTCGGGCTTTAGCCCGACTTCATTATGACGCCATACATCCGGCTTTAGCCAAAACCTGTCCGCATGTAGCCAAAGTCCGATCATCAGGCATGCTGTAGTAAATGGGCTGAAATCAATTGTATTGACCATATACCTTATTTTAGATCGAACTCACGTTATATAATAAAGATGAATATCTGAAGGTATGACAGCGCACAAAAGTTTTAAAATCAAAGATTTTTATATTCCCTGGTTTAAAGGAATAACTATCCCAATAAGGTTATCGAAGCCACACGATCATCTGTCAAAATCTGTATCATCCCTGAGAAAATTAGCGTTCTTTGTGTTTTTTATCCCGGGCTTCCGGAAAATATCAGAATAAAAAAGACTCTCAGAAAACCTGAAAGTCTTGATGATGTATTTTTAGAAAATTAATCGGCCATTACTTCACCGGCTTTCCGGTAAACAAAGCTTCCGTAAATATGCCTTCTGGCAAAACGGCTCGGCGAATCGGAATTTACCATTTTGATGTAGGTATTTCTCGGCACACTCAGGTATTCATAAATATTTCCGTTGAGGTGCTGTACCGTAAGGATGGATTTTTCCAGGTAAAAATCCTGAATATTCGAAGTGGTGATGGTTTCCGTGTATTCTTCCTTGTATTTCTCCTGCGTTTCCGGATTGATGCTCACCAAAAAATGATAAGCCTCGATTACCGATTTGCTTTTCTCTTCCGCTTCCAGCTTTCCGGCTTCGTCGTTGATGAATTTATCAGGATGCGTGTCTTTCATCGTATTCCTGTAAATGGTCTTCAGTTCCTTTAACGTTACGTTTTTATCTACTTCCAGCAACTTTCTGTATTCGCCTAATTTTTTCATATGGTTGGATCCTTATTTCGGACTGCAAAATTAAGGTTTTTAATTGATAAATGGTAAGTTGTTCATTATTAATGCTAAAACAATTTTACTTAATATACTTTTTTGTCTCATTCAATACTGTTTCTATGAGCTTACAATCAGGATCATGCTATTTAAATTAAACAACTTATTTTTACCCATGACCAAAGCATTGGAAATATAGATTTCAGACTGATATCTTGCTAGATCTGGCTGTTGGAAATCATTAAAATAAATTGCAGTTTCATTAATAATACTTTTTTCAGGTTTACCTGCGAACTTTCCATAATGATTGGATTCTGATTTTAGAATACGAATTACTCTGTCATTTTTATCTCTCATTATTTCAATTGAAAAACCAATGGAACCGATATTTTTATTCTTAGCGTTTTTTATGATGCCTGAACCCTCAATAAGCTGTGTAGAATAATCTTTAGAATAGATATCAATGCTATCTAAATATTTATAATTTTTAAATTTTATTTGGTTTTGTAAATCAGTACCTGATTGTGCTGATGATGACGTTGAAATGAGAAGTACAATGAATAAAAATCTCATATTATTTATTTTCATGAAAATATTCATAAGCCAATCCATCTAAATCTCCGCCTTCAGAAATTAAATGATTGTCCTCATCATAGATTTTAAAACTTTCCTGTGAATTTCCTATAGCTGCTGATCCGTCCAGACCAAGCAATAGGGTGTAAAATGTATCTGTCAGAAGATCAGAAATCAAATCTTTTAATTTTTCAGATTGGTTTTCATTTAAATTTAATTCTTCAATTTTTGCTGATACCAGACTTCTGTATTCCGATTGATGATCGAAACATGAATTAAAAAATATTCTGTTTTTCCTGATAAAAGTTTTTTACAAATTCTTCAGCCGTCATTTAAATCATAATTTCCGATAAAGATAAACAAAAACAGGAGCCCCGAAAGGCTCCCGAAAAAATAAATATCAACAAGTAAAGCGTCTACAAAGCGAATACCTCGCTCATTTCTTTTGAGGCGGCAACCATCGCAATCAGCGCTTTCTCGGTTTCTTCCCAATGCCGGGTTTTCAAACCGCAGTCAGGGTTTACCCAAAGCTGTTCTGCCGGGATCACAGCCTGCGCTTTTTTCAGCAGCTCCACCATTTCTTCTTTGGAGGGAACCCTTGGTGAGTGAATATCATACACACCCGGACCAATCTCATTCGGATATTTGAAATCGGCAAAGGCGTTCAGGAGCTCCATCTGGCTTCGGGAACACTCAATCGTAATGACATCCGCGTCCATATCGGCGATATTTTGAATGATGTCATTAAATTCAGAATAGCACATGTGGGTGTGAATCTGAGTGGCATCTTCCACACCGCTGGCCGAAATACGGAAAGCCTCAACGGCCCATTTCAGGTAGCCCTGCCATTCGGAAGTCCGTAGCGGCAGGCCTTCACGGATTGCAGGCTCATCGATCTGGATAATGCGGATGCCTGCTTTTTCAAGATCAGTGACTTCATCACGGATCGCCAAAGCAATCTGCTTGCAGGTTAGAGAACGGGGCTGATCATCACGGACAAAAGACCACTGAAGAATGGTAACCGGTCCGGTCAGCATTCCTTTCACCCATTTTGAAGTTAAAGACTGGGCATATTCCGACCAGTAGACCGTCATCGGAGCCGGACGGTGAACATCTCCGTAAATCACCGGCGGTTTTACACAGCGGCTTCCGTAACTCTGTACCCAGCCGTTTTGGGTAAACGCAAACCCGGCCAGCTGTTCGCCGAAATATTCCACCATATCGTTTCGTTCAAATTCTCCGTGAACCAGCACATCGATTCCGATTTCCTCCTGCCAGCGGATGGTTCTTTCGGTTTCTTCTTTCAATAAAGCATCATATTGTGCGGCACTCACTTCTCCCTTTTTGAATTTTGAACGCCAGGCTCTTACCTCTTTGGTCTGAGGAAAAGATCCGATTGTAGTAGTCGGAAATAACGGCAGCTGAAGGATATCTTGCTGGGATTTTTTTCTGGCCTTGAACGGAGAAGATCTTTTCGCATCTTCTTCAGTCGTTACATCAACACGGTCTTGTACTTCGGGATGATGGATTAAGGCTGAGGTGCTGCGGTTTTCGATGGCCTTTTTATTTTCGGCTAAGTGCTGCAACGTATGGTAATCCGGGTTTTCCGAAACTAATTTTTTTAAGATTACGATTTCGTTGACTTTCTGCTTGGCAAATGCCATCCACTGCTTGATTTCCCCGGACAAAGTCTCTTCATTTTTTTCTGCATCAAGATCGGCAGGAACGTGGAGTAATGAACAGGAAGGAGCAATGAACACATGCCCGGAACCTATTTTCTGTACCGCTTTTGCAATGAATTTTAATGATTTATCGAAATCATTTTTCCAGATATTCCGGCCGTCAACAATTCCCAGGGAGAGGCTCAGTGTTTCAGGAATCGTTTGTAAAACCTCATCCAGCTGTTCGGGGCAACGCACGAGATCAATATGTAAAACATCTGCCGGCAGGGAAGAGGCCAATGAAAGATTGTCCTGCAAGCCTTCAAAATAAGTCGCGAGAATGAATTTCAGATTGGGAAACTGTTTACGGATTTCAGCATAGATTAATCGGTAGGTCTCTTTTGCTTTATCACTAAGATCCAATGCTAAAAACGGTTCGTCAAACTGAATGTATTCTGCACCGTGGTTTTCCAGTTCCTTTAAAATTTCAAAATAAACCGGAAGCAGCTTATTTGCCAGATCCAGCCTATCAAAACCTTCTTCTTTTTCTTTACCGAGCAAAAGATATGTTACCAAACCGATGATCACCGGCTTTGCCTGGATTCCTGCCTCTTTCGCACTGATGAATTCTTTAATAATCTTATCTGAGAACAGACTGAACTCCTGGTCCTTCCGGAACTCAGGAACAATGTAATGGTAATTGGTATCGAACCATTTGGTCATTTCCATAGCGGTAATGTCCAGACCTTCTTGCTGGAATCCTCTGGCCATGGCGAAATAAAGGTCCAGCTCATGTTTTTGGGCAGCGATTTCCTGATAACGCTGGGGAATGGCGCCTACCGTCAGCGTCATGTCCAATACCTGGTCATAATACGAAAAGTCGTTGCACGGAATCAGGTCGATGCCTGCTTCCTGCTGAAGTTTCCAGTTGTTTTCTTTGATGGTCCTGCCGGTCTCCAAAAGAGTGTTTACATCGGTTTTGCCTGTCCAATACTGCTCGCAGGCTTTTTTGAGTTCTCTGTTGCTACCAATACGCGGATAGCCAAGAATGTGCGTTTGCATGTTCTTAAAACTTTTAAATGAAACAATAATTTTAAAAGTTCTTCAGATGCTTCGCAATGCGCGCGGGGAAAGGAATTTTAAGGACTAGAAAGGATACCGTAATGACGTATTTTTCCCATAGGATATGGATTTGGTTTGAAAATCTTATTTTTTGACTCAAGTCGTTAAGTAAAATGCCGTAATTCCTGCCCATTCAAAGACAGAAAAGATAATAACGGGTATCCATCGCTTTACAGCAACAAATCCGCAGTTCACTGCAACTTAAAAATAAAAGTCCTGAACAAAATACATTCAGGTGGAAATTTAAACCAAAATACGTTCAAAATGCATCATCTGTATGAACCAAAAGCTCCAGACCGCGAGAGCATTGTCAATTCGGAACAGGCAGGTCTCCTGACTTGTAACAGTTTCTGTCATCCTTCCCGTTTGCACAGTGGATATACTCGGACAAAAACCTTTGGGGTATTACTTACAGTTGCGC
>NZ_CAJYMO010000166.1 GCF_913776365.1 uncultured Chryseobacterium sp.
CCGTTCCGCCACCGGTGGTCCCACCGTTCTGGGAAGCCCATCCGGGAGCCGTACAATCGGCCAGTGCATTTGCAGCACCGGCTGCAGCCTCTTTTTTCACGTCGTATTCACCCGGGATTTCAGATGATCCGGTCCTGATGTCTTCCTGTCCACAGGACGCCACGAAAAAAGCGGCACTTAAAAAAGCACCCCATAAAGGCAGTTTACAATTTGTATTCATATTCAATTAATTTAAGTCAAACTAAAATATATATTTACTACCTAAAATATTTATATGATATCATATTTTTATTTATATAATTATAATGTTAATGATAATGTTGGTTCAATGGATTGCATAATATAGATAATTTAAATTTATTTTAATTTCCGTGAATGTTGGAATGATAAAATATTATCCGTGATTGACGAAAGAAGTAAGAAGAGATATTTTTTCAGATCAGTATCTCAGCTTTCTACTTACCGATTGTATCCAGCCAGTCCGCACAAAGCTTTTTCCAATGGTCGGTGAGCCTGGTTCTGTTGGACACCCCGATATTGTGTTCGCCTTGCGGAAAGATAAACAGGGCACCTTTCACCTTATTTTTCATCATGGCTTCGTAATACAGGATACTGTTGATGACCGGTACGGCATTATCATTCTGGGCATGGATAAGAAGGGTAGGCGGTGTTTTGGCCGTTACGCGGTTCTGCATGGAGTATTCCGCTATTTTTTCCTGCGAAGCGTTTTCGCCTAATAAATGGTCACGGCTGCCTTTATGTGCAAATTCCCCGAGATCGATCACCGGAGAAATCAGTACCGCAAAGTCGGGGACAGAGGACGTGCTTTCCCAGTCGCTCTTCAGGCCGGTATAATCTGTGGAAATATTGCTGACCATTGCTGCCAGATGCCCACCGGCTGAGGTCCCCAGCACACCGATCCGGTCGGGAAAAATCCCGTACTGCAATGCATTTTTCCTGATTAACTTTACGGCTGCCTGGATGTCCTGCAGGGGACCTGTCTCCCTTTGTATGAGATCCGGTGATGCGGGAAGACGGTAATTGAGGACAAATGCAGTAATTCCCAGCGTATTAAGCCATTTGGCATAAGAATAACCGCCCAGGTCATAGGTAAGGTGCCGGTATCCGCCGCCGGGAATGATGATAACGGCCATTGGTTTCATTTCTTCTTTCGCGGGCAGGAACGCAAAAAGTTCTGCTTCCCGGATCTGGGTGATGCGGCCTTCCTTTTCTTCTGTAGTTTCCGGCTTAAGCCCTTTGGAATTAGGCATCCGGCCCATTGGCCATACGGGTATTTTCTGCTGGGCAGAAAGATGCATTCCCAAACTTATCATAAACAATAAAAATGATTTTTTCATTGCTGCTGTTTTACCTGTATTTTTATCTGCGGTCATTACCATTGGATTTTGATTGCATTTCAGTAATTCTTTACATTATAAGATGAAGTTCAAAATGATTGAATAAAGAAAATCGATTACCATCCGAAAGTCACCAAATCAGATCTGAACAGCTTCTTATTACTCATCACTCATCGCTCATTACTCATTACTCATTACTCATTACTCATCACTTATTACTCATTACCCATTACCCATTACTCATCACTAATGCTCTTCAGCCAGTCTTCACACAGCTTTTTCCAGTTTTCGTTAAGCTCATTTTTATTGGTAACTGAAAACCGGTGTCCGCCTTCCGGAAAGATAAAAAGCGAACCTTTCACCTGGTGACGTGTCATGGCTTTATAGTATAAAATACTGTTGATAGCAGGTACCGCAGTATCATCCTGAGCATGGAAAAGAGCGGTTGGCGGAGTTTTTCCGCTGACCCTGTTCTGCATGGAATATTCTGCGATCTTCTCCGGGGAAGCAGGGTCTCCCAACAGGCTGTTCCGGCTTCCGGTATGGGCAAATTCTCCGAGATCGATCACCGGGCACAGCAGGACGGCAAAGTCCGGAACGGAAGAGATGTCTTTCCAGTCATTTTTCAATCCGGTATAATCGGTTGCGATATTGCTTACGCTGGCTGCCAGATGGCCGCCTGCCGAAGTGCCGATTACTCCTACGAGCTGAGGGGCGATATTCCATTGTGCCGCATTTTTCCGTAGGTACTTGATGGCAGCCTGTGCATCCTGGAGCGCTGCCGTTTCCCGCTGTACCACATCCGGAGACGTTGGCAGGCGGTACTTCAGTACGAAAGCAGAAATCCCCTGGGTGTTGAGCCACTTCGCAATCTGGAAGGCTCCTTCATCATACACCAGTTTCGAATAGCCGCCGCCCGGGATGACAATTACGGACATCTGCCGCCTCTCTTTCGGGGGCGGTAAAAAAGCAAACAGTGCCGGTTCCTCTGTATCTGCAGGCATTTTTTTTATTCCGGTTTCCGGCAGCCGTTTCCGGGAATTGGGCATTTCACCTTTTGGCCAGAACATGATCTTTTCCTGGGCGGAGAGAAAGGAGGAGAGGATTATCATTAAAAGGAAAGCCGTTTTTTTCATATTATTTTTACTTCATAAATATTCTCTGACTGATGAGGTCCTTTATCATTAATCGGGTAGTACGGTTTTGTCTTTTTTAACGCAAAGTCTCCATCCGGAGACTTCATAGACAAGGTGGCAAAAATGGATTGGCCAGCTGATCTGACAAACTTATCCGGTAATGATCCGCACAGATCCACACTGCCATCTGTTTACAGGTGTCCTTATGATGTAACAAGACTTATTGTAAGTTGAAATTAAAACTTCCATCCTCTGTCTTCCAGCCTGTCCATCATGTATTACTTCTTCACAAAATCTTCCCTGAACGGGGCAAACGAGTCGACCAGTTGTCCTGCTTCCAGACATTTTACACCATGAAAAATGTTGGGTTGCGCGAAAAAGCCGTCGCCCTTCCGGAGAATTTTTGTTTCCCCGTCAACAGTCACCTCAAATGTTCCTTCCGCCACATAAGTGATTTGCGAATGGAAATGCTGATGCAGTGTGCCGACTGCCTCCTTTTCAAATTTAACAATCACCATCATGACCTGGGAATTGTAACCGACAAACTGCCGCGAGACACCGCCGCCCAGGTCTTCCCAACCGGACCCGCCGTCGAAAAAAGGTTCTTTTTTGAAATTCATATTGATATGGATGTTTATTTAAATACCTGTTATTGATGATTACGCTTATTATCAACACAATGTTCACAAAGATTTTTGCATTGCTGAATTGTATTTATGTTCGCAGAGCCGTAGGTTTGGCAGAGCTTATAGATTTTATGACGCATCAGTCACAAAAGATATCATTTCATTGTTCAATATTTCAGTATCTGATGCGTTCCTAAATATTCTCAAAGCTGTTAGATTCTCTTTTGTGACTTATACAGTAAAATCAAAGCTTTGTAATCTGTAACGTCTGCGGGAGATTATCTGATATATTTCTCCAATCCCGTTTTCATCGTTTTCAGCTGCTTTACCGCCAGGCCGGCAACCTTTCCGGCTCCCAGTCCGGACAGATGGGTGTCATCCTCCTTACCTTTCGGATAATAGGGGTTTTCGCCTTCCTTATAATGCAGGTGCAGCTTTTTTGAATTTTCAGGACCATAGGAAATTTCCAGCTGCTCGGTCAGCAGCTGCATATCCACAAACGGCACTTTCATCTCATCGGCCACCATTCGTACCACGAGAGGATATTCTTTGTGGGTATCGATCAGGACACCGTTTTCATTGAAGTTTCTCCTTACAATGGAGGTCATCAGGACCGGGATGGCCCCTTTTGCCCTGGTTTCTCTTACATACCGCTCCAGGTTTGCCCTGTACTGGGTGTAGGGATTCGTGAACTTGGCGGAATCTTTTAATTTCTGATCATTGTGGCCGAATTCGATGAACACAAAATCGCCTTTTTTCAGTTGTTTCTCTATTGTATCCCATCTGCCTTCCGTCCTGAAACTTTTCGAGCTCCTGCCGTTCATCGCATGGTTCTGAATTTCAATTCCGCCTGTGAAAAATTGCGGCAGCACCTGGCCCCAGCCGTGTTCCGGGTTTTTATCCGGGTTTTCTTTATTGGCCATCGTTGAATCACCGATCAGGAACAGCACAGGTTTCTGCTGTGCAAAAGCAAACCAGGAAAGGAAAAGCAGGAGGATGCTAAATTGTTTATTCATTGTCTTTTTATTTTAATTGATGTTCGTTAATCCTAATCCGGTCGGTCATTCAGGGTGCAGGATTCCAGCCGTCCAGGATTTTTTTCAGGGTGTAATTTTTGAGGTCTCTTTTGGTGAGCTGATGGGACCAGCCAACTCTTTTCCAGGTGCTTCTGCCTTCGCCTTTACTTCCGTATTCTGCATAATAAGCGGTTTTTTCTTTATCCGGAAACATCTTGTCGCCTTTCCACGGATTCCAGCCCTCAGGCAGGATGTGTTTTTCCATTTCCGTATTGATAAAAACCGTTTTTGCATAAGGTCTCCAGGGCCTTCCCAGATAAACTTTGGTAACGCCTTCACCGGCGGTGAGCTGACAGTCGAAAAAGACAAATCCGTAGGGCCTGCCGGCTTCCGTTGCCGCAGCCGTAATATAGGAATCGGCCAGGCTTTTGATGATACAGTTTTTGAAAACAGCCGTTGCCTGGCCGAAAATAAAATCCGTAGTCCCTTCGATACAGCAGTTTTCAAAGTACTGCCGGCTGTGGCTGGTCGCAGAATATAATGTATCCTGGCAACCCAGAATGTCTGAGTCTTTCATGATGAACCGGTCACCTTCCACATGCAGGGAAACCGCCTGTCCTTCGTTGCAGGAAGTGTTGCGGACCGTCAGGTTCCGGATGGTAATATCATCGCCCATTACCAATAACGTGTAGGAATTAAACGTGGTCATTTTTTCGTTAAACGCATCCGGTTTTCCCGAAAAATCGTTATTGGTAATCACGGTGTTTTTTTTATTTTCGCCTTCAAGCGTAATTTTATGTTTCGAAGACGGAATCACCACTTTTTCGTGATAGGTTCCGGACCTGATAAAAATCAATGCCTCGGCAGGACCTAAATCACGTACAGAATTGATGGCTTTCTGAATGGAGGTGAAATCCCCGCTTCCGTCCCGGGCGACCGTAATTTTTATATAAGGACCATTCCCTGCGAAAAGGAAACTGATGATTGAACTGAAAAGCAGGACCAATAGTTTTTTCATAAGCCTGGGATTGGGTTTGTTTTAACACAAAATTTTATTTCTTTTACTATAAATTCAGTAGCAGAATTATTTTAAAAAGAATTGAAATACAATTATTTAATCCTTTTGTCAATAGGGTCGGGCTTTAGCCAGGCTTCATTGAAATCCTTCAGCCGAATCTACTTTGCCAAAGTTTAATTTTATTATTTCAGAATCTTGTCTAAAAAACGCCATGTGATATCCAATGTTTCCGTAAACCAGGGTTCAGCCGACCAGAAAGAGTGCGGCGTATTCCGGATTTCGTGAACTTCCGTGTAGATATTGAAATTTTTCAGCTTTTTCATCATATCGTCCCGGCCGGCATGAAAACGCGGTTGTGAACTGTTGATGAAAAGGGTAGGTGCCGTATTTTTATCCACGGATTCCAGCGGCGATGCTTCGGTCCAGTTTTTTAAATTGACCGTCCGGTCCCCGCCCAGCCAGTAAGCAGCATAGGTGCTTTCTTCCGCTTCCGGATGAATG
>NZ_CAJYMO010000167.1 GCF_913776365.1 uncultured Chryseobacterium sp.
GCTCCGGGTCAGGTTGATGTTGTCTTTCCCGATGGCACTTTCCCAGCCGATGTGCGAAGGCATGATCCCGGCATCGATCCAGAGGTTTTTTGTTTTTGAAATCTTTACGCCGATATTGGCTTCATTAACGTAGCGTAATGCTTCCTGTTCTGCGGCCATATTGTCCTGGGCGTAGGTTCCGGCCATCAAAGCCAGGTTCGCGCGGAAATTGTCATCCTGATAAGAACCCTTTACGAATCCGAGGTTGAGGTTCACCTCATTGTGGCGGTTGTAGGAATACAGGAAGTTCTGGCGTATATGATTCGACGGTTCATTGAAATCATAGGTATAGAACAGTTCGGCATAAGCGGAAAAGGTAATTTTATTATTTGTTTTTACAGAGTCTGCCGACTGTGCTTTCGGGAAAAAGATTCCCAGCAGGATATTGGCAACGATATATTTTTTCATGGGTGATGAGGGTACAGCAAATACTGTACATAATTGGATTAATTTAAATGGTTTGAAAGGTTTATTTTTCAGATCTGTTCTATTGGTAATTGACGCAAAGGCTGATATTGGTTTCCGCATCTTTTAGAGGGAGCAAAGTAGGGCGACAAAGCCATTGATGAAACGTAGGAATAATATGTGCGTTTCATCAGATCAGCCTGCTGATCTTCTCTTTGCCTCGTTACACTGTACATCAGCAATTAAAAACTTTGCATTAAAATACAGCTGAGTGATACCTGGAAATTTTTAGTCCTTTCGCCTTTAAGACAAGATTAATGATAAACTAAAATATGGGCAACTCGTTATTACTTCAATTCGTTCAGTGCGATATTCAGTTTCAGGACATTCACTTTTGAAGGCCCGAAAAGAGATTCTTCCGTTTGTCCGGCAATCAGACTTTCGATTTTCTCCAACGGGATCTTTCTTTCCTTAGCAATTCTTCTGGCCTGATAAGCGGCACCTTCAGGCGAGATATCGGGGTCCAGTCCGCTGCCGCTGGCGGTTACCAGCTCTACAGGAACTTTTACCTGCTGCATTTCCGGGTTCTGCATTTTCAGGGTGTCGATTCTTTTCTGAACCGTCTGCAGGTATTCTTCATTGCTTGGTCCTTTGTTGCTTCCCGCACTTCCGGCGGCATTGTAATCCACAGCAGACGGCCGGCCGTGGAAATATTCCGGCGATTTGAATTCCTGGCCGATGTTGGCATAAAACTTCTGTCCTTTGTATTGAATGATCTCGGCATTTCCCTGGGTCGGTAATACTTTGGACCCTGCGTAAACGATGCCAAGATAAATTCCGACGATCACAAGCATAACCAAAGTAAGTCGTAAGGCGGATAAAATATGGTTTTTCATTGTTCTAAATTTTTGTTGTTGTGGAAAGGATGGTGATGGAAGCGGGATGATGGAAGTCACTTTAGTTTTAACTGATAGGGGAAGTCTTTATCTTATTATCATTTAATAAATTAAAACGGTATATTATCAACTTCCAGCACCCAGCCTCCCTGTTACAGCTTTATTAAAAAAACAGGCTGATCACCAGATCGATGAGCTTGATCCCGATAAACGGGGCAATAATCCCGCCCAGGCCGTAAATCAGAAGGTTTCTTCTCAGCAGGGCACTGGCGCCGATCGGTTTGTAGGCAACGCCTTTCAGAGCCAGCGGAATCAGGATCGGGATGATAATTGCATTAAAAATAATCGCCGATAAGATGGCTGATTCAGGGCTGTGAAGGTTCATGATGTTCAGTTTTTGCAAAGCCGGGATAAAGGTGATGAACAAAGCCGGGATGATGGCGAAATATTTGGCCACATCATTCGCGATACTGAAGGTGGTAAGTGTTCCGCGGGTCATCAGCAGCTGTTTCCCGATTTCCACGATCTCGATCAGTTTTGTCGGGTCGTTATCGAGGTCCACCATGTTTCCGGCTTCTTTGGCCGCCTGGGTTCCGCTGTTCATTGCAACGCCTACATCGGCCTGGGCGAGGGCGGGCGCATCATTGGTCCCGTCGCCCATCATGGCAACCAGCTTCCCTTCCTGCTGTTCCTTTTTGATGTAGTTCATCTTGTCTTCCGGTTTCGCTTCGGCAATAAAATCATCCACCCCGGCTTTTTCAGCGATGAATTTCGCGGTTAAAGGGTTGTCACCGGTAACCATCACGGTTTTTACCCCCATTTTTCTCAGCCGTTGGAAACGTTCCTGGATCCCGGTTTTGATGATGTCCTGAAGTTCGATGACGCCCCAGACTTTCTCATTCACGGAAACCACCAGCGGCGTTCCGCCGTTTTCCGAAATTTTGGTAACCGCTTCCTGGGTTTCCTGCGGGAAAATATTTCCTGCTTTCTCCGTTAATTTCTTAATCGTATCATACGCTCCTTTACGAATTTTTGTGTTTTCAAAATCAATGCCTGAAGTCCGGGTTTCTGCCGTGAAATCGATGTATGTGGGGTTGGGAACCAATAGATCTTCGGATTTCAGCTGGCTGAGTTCGATAATGGACTTTCCTTCGGGAGTTTCATCGGCGACTGAGCTCAGCGCAGAAGCTTTGATGAATTCTTCCATCTGGATATTGTGGGAAGGATGGAATTGGGTGGCCTTACGGTTTCCGATGGTGATGGTTCCTGTCTTGTCCAGCAGGAGAACATCAATATCGCCGGCTGTTTCCACGGCTTTACCGCTTTTGGTGATCACATTGGCCCTCAGGGCACGGTCCATTCCCGCAATCCCGATCGCAGAGAGCAGGCCGCCGATCGTTGTCGGGATCAGACAAACGAAAAGTGAAATAAATGCTGCGATGGTGATCGGCGTCTGCGCATAATCTGCAAAAGGTTTCAGGGTAACGGTTACGATGATGAACGTCAGCGTAAATCCGGCCAGTAATATAGTGAGTGCGATCTCGTTGGGTGTTTTCTGCCGGGAAGCGCCTTCTACCAGCGCGATCATTTTGTCGAGGAAAGATTCTCCCGGCCGGGTGGTCACTTTCACTTTAATCCGGTCCGAAAGGACTTTGGTACCGCCGGTAACGGAACTTTTATCACCGCCGGCTTCGCGGATTACGGGGGCACTTTCCCCGGTGATGGCCGATTCGTCGATGGTGGCCAGCCCTTCGATAATTTCCCCGTCCATCGGGATTTGGTCTCCGGCTTCGCAGAGGAAGATATCACCGAGCTTCATGTCGGCTGATTTTTTAAGGACGGTTTCTATCTGGAAGCCTTGATTGTTATCCACAACCACTTTGGCCGGCGTTTCCTCACGCGTTTTTCTCAGCGTATCGGCCTGGGCTTTCCCTCTCGCTTCGGCAATGGCTTCGGCGAAATTGGCAAAGAGGACCGTAAAAAACAGGATGATGAATACTAAAAAATTATAGGCGAAGCTTCCCTGGGAGGTATCTCCGGTAAGGCTGAACAGGCTTACGACCAGCATGACCACCGTTCCGGCTTCCACCAGGAACATAACGGGATTTTTAAACATGATTTTCGGATTCAGTTTAACAAAAGACTGTTGGATGGCTTCGTTAACCAGATCTTTCTGAAACAATGTCTGTGATTGATTTTTCATTTTTTTGAAAGCTTTATATCAGGTAAATCAATAGTAACCACTAAATCAGGCAAATAGTAAAGAATAAAAATGAAACTATTTATTGAGATAGATAAAGATGAATGGAGTACGTTTTTTACGTGTTAGCCGGCTTAATGGTTGACTATCGATCAGGTTTAATTATTTTGAAAAAGAATGCAGCTGTTCGGCGATCGGTCCCAGGGTGAGAGCAGGGAAGAAGGACAGGGCGGCGATCAGAAGGATGACGGCCAAGGTCATGAATCCAAACGTAGCAGTATCTGTTTTCAGCGTTCCCGCACTTTCCGGGATGTATTTTTTCTGGGCCAGCAATCCGGCAATCGCCACCGGGCCGATGATCGGGATAAAGCGGGACAGCATCAGGACAATTCCTGTTGAGATGTTCCACCACGGGGTGTTGTCGCCTAATCCTTCAAATCCGGAACCGTTGTTGGCAGAAGAGGAAGTGAATTCATACAGCATTTCGCTGAAGCCGTGGAATCCGGGATTGTTTAATGTTTTCGCTCCGAATTCGGGAAGATAAGCGGTTAAGGCCGTTCCTACCAGAATTAAAAACGGGTGGAACAGGGCAACGATCATGGCAATCTTCATTTCTTTGGCTTCTATTTTCTTTCCTAAAAATTCCGGGGTCCTTCCGACCATCAGTCCGCTGATGAATACGGCCAGGATGATGAAAATAAAATAGTTCAGGATCCCGACGCCGCAGCCGCCGTAGAAGCAGTTGATCATCATCGCCAGGAGTTCATTCATCCCGGAAAGCGGCATGGTACTGTCGTGCATAGCATTTACGGAACCGGTAGAAATCACGGTTGTTGCAATGCTCCAGTACGCGGACGAAGCACTTCCGAACCGGATTTCCTTGCCTTCCATCGCCCCGAGATGCGGATCAGTTCCCATTTCGGTAATTAAAGGGTTTCCGTGGGTTTCATTGATGATATTCGGGACGGCCAGGGCCAGGAAACCGATGGTCATTACAGTAAATATTGTCCATGAAAGCTTTCTTTTCTTTAAATAAAAGCCAAGTGCAAACACCATGGCAAAAGGGATGATCATCTGGGTCACCATCTCCGTTACATTCGTCAGGTAATTCGGGTTTTCCAGCGGATGCGCCGAGTTCGCTCCGAAAAATCCGCCTCCGTTGGTCCCTAAATGTTTAATGGCAATAAATGCCGCGGCCGGACCTCTGGAAACATCAACTTTCTGTCCTTCCAAAGTAGTAATATGGTCTTTGCCCTCAAATGTCATCGGACTGCCGTTGGCAGAAAGAATAAAAGCGACGATAATGCTGATCGGGATCAGGATTCTGGTCATGGATCTGGTGAAGAAATCATAGAAATTCCCCAGCTCTGTCGTGGTTTTGTCTTTAAAGGCTTTAAAGAGCACGGCCATCGCCGCCATTCCCGTCGCCGCCGTTACAAACTGGAGGAACATCAGGTACAGCTGGCTGAAATAACTTACGCCCGTTTCCCCGGAATAATGCTGTAAATTACAGTTCACCAGGAACGATATAGCGGTATTGAAGGCCAGATCCGGCGACATATCCGGGTTTCCGTCAGGGTTCAGCGGAAGCCAGGACTGATTCAGCAGGATGAAAAATCCGATGACGAACCACACCAGGTTGATGGCCAGCATGGCAAACATATTCTGCTTCCAGGTCATCTGTTTGTTCGGATTGATTCCTGAAATCTTGTAGATAAGATTTTCAAAAGGCTGGAAAATACTATCCAGAAAGGTTTTTTTATAGCCATACACACCGGCAATATACTTTCCGAGGAAAATACCGATCACCATTGTAACGGCAAACATGGCAATAATGCCCAAAATTTCTGTATTCATTAGGTTAGTCGGTTAAAATTTTTCGGGTTTGATGAGCACATAGCAGATGTACCCAAAGGCGAGGACGGACAGGAAAAATAAGCTCCACATAGTCTTATATTTTATCAAAAAATTCAACGGATTTATACGAGATCCAGAACAGGACGGCACTCAGTGCCAGTAAACTTATCAGCATCATATCGCAACAATTAGGGTTAATAGGGTGAACACTGCATAAGACACCATCAGAAGGCTCAGTTTCGAGTGCTTGGGTTGTGGGGACATTTTTCTTGGAACGGTCATTTTTAAATATTTTATTCTGAACCGGTAATGCCAAAAAAAGATCCAATGCGCTTGAATTTGCATCAAATGATTGATAAGTAGTGTTTTATATTGTTTATGGGAGATTTGTCATCAGGTAAAAACCTATCAAAATGATAAGCCTTTTATTAAAATGATAGTATGGGAAGACAAAAGGGAAACTCCGGTAAGGCTATATTGTCTAACTGTCCGGCCGTCTGCTGTAACATTTCCCGGATTTTTTCAACCTATTCAAAGAATCCTGATACGGGATCCGCTGAATTCAATATCTTTATCGGATGAACATACGGTTGAACCGCTAAAGACGGAATCACGCATAAAAGATAACATTCAATGAAATACCTGAAAATACAGACAGACCAGACCGCTGATTTTGAAGCACTGAAAAATGCGTTCCTTCAGATGAAAGGCGTGGAATCGGTAGAAATCATCGATGATGAAAACCCGGAAAGCGAGCTGAAAAAAGCATTTCACAAAACCAAAGAACAATTCAAAAAAGGGGATTATGAAACCCTGGTGAATGATATTTTCGACATTTTAACCAAGAAATAATACAGCCGGCGGAACAGCATGATGACCTGTCATGCCGGCCCGGGGCGCAACTTAGAATAACTGATCAAGAAAGATGAAAAAGGCAATTTTATCGGTGGCTCTGCTGGGCGGGATTTTATTTTCCCCGCAACTGGCAGCACAGACCGAAACTTCCGGCCGGGAAAAAGTCTACAGGGCTACCCATACCAAAACAACGGAGCTGAAACATACGAAGCTGAAAGTCGGTTTCGATTATCAGAAAGAACAGATGAACGGTGAAGAGTGGCTTACGGCAGCACCGTATTTTTATGCCACCAACGAACTGACGCTGGACGCCAAAGGAATGCTGATCCATGAAGTGGCACTGGATGCCAACGGTAAAAAATCCCCTTTGAAGTATGATTACAAGGATGACGTTCTGAAGATTACCCTGGACAAGACCTATCAGAAAGACCAGGAATATACCGTTTATATTAAATATACCGCCCGCCCGGATGAGGTGAAGCAGCAGGGGAGTGCCGCCATCAATGATGCAAAAGGATTATATTTTATCAACGCACAGGGGAAAGACCCGGATAAACCCACCCAGATCTGGACCCAGGGAGAAACCGAATCCTCTTCTGCCTGGTTCCCTACCATTGATAAATCCAACCAGAAGACCACCCAGGAAATTTATATGACGGTTCCTGACAAATACGTTACCCTTTCCAACGGGATCCTGAAAGATTCCCGGAAAGAATCCAATGGTTTACGTACAGACCATTGGGTAATGGATAAAAGGCATTCGACTTACCTTTTCTTCATGGGAGTAGGAGAATATGCTGTGGTAAAAGATAAATGGAGGAATATCCCGGTGGATTATTATATTGAAAAGGAATATGAACCGTATGCAAAGCAGATCTACGGAAATACTCCTGAGATGATTGAGTTTTTCTCCAAAAAACTGGGATACGATTATCCATGGGCCAAATACGCACAGATTTCCGGAAGGGATTACGTGAGCGGTGCGATGGAAAATACAACGGCTACGCTGCATGGAAGCGGCGTGTTACAGAAACCCGGACAATTGATTGACGAGAATACCTGGGAAGATACCATTGCCCATGAGCTTTTCCACCACTGGTTCGGCGATCTGGTAACTGCAGAAAGCTGGAGCAACCTGACCGTAAACGAATCATTTGCCAATTACTCGGAATACCTCTGGAACGAATACAAATACGGAAAAGACCAGGCCGATTATCACCTGATGAAGGATGTCAATATGTATCTTACCACACCGGGGAATTTTGATAAGGACCTGGTACGCTTCAATTATGATTCCCGGGAAGATGTATTCGATCTGGTTACCTACCAGAAAGGCGGCGGGATTCTTCATATGCTGAGAAATTACCTGGGCGATGATGCCTTTTTTGCTGGTATAAACGATTACCTGAAGACCTATGAGTATCAGAATGCGGAAGCCCATCAGCTGAGGCTCTCTTTTGAGAAGGTTTCCGGAAAGGATCTGAACTGGTTCTTTAACCAGTGGTATTTCGGAAGCGGGAATCCGAAAATTAAGTATTCATCTGCTTTTGAGCCTGTTAAAAAACAAGTAAGCGTTACTATCGAGCAGACCCAGCAGGAGCCGTTCCAGTTCCCGCTGGCCATTGATGTGTATGAAAACGGGAAACCGAAGCGGTACAGGGTCTGGGTGGATGCTCAGGCTAAAAATACCTTCAGCTTTGATGTTGCCAAAACTGCCGACCTGGTGAACATTAATGCAGACGGTGTCCTGTTGGCTGAAATCACCGATACCAAAACACCGGAGCAGTACCTTATGCAGTTTATAGGCTCACAGGAGTTCAAAAGCAGGTATGATGCGCTGAACGGAATCAAAGACCAGATAGGCAAAAGCCCGGCAGCTGTAAAATTACTGGCAGCTGCAGTAAAGGATCCTTTCTTCAGGATCAGAATCAGAAGTCTGAAATTAATGGATCTTTCCAATCCGGAGCAGAGGAAAACCTTTGGCGCAGAAGTGGAGAAACTGGCATCCAATGATCCTAAAACTTTAGTACAGGCATCAGCCATTGCCGCGCTGGCCAAAACAAAGGACAAAAAATACATCCCGGTCTTTGAAAAAGGAATGAATGCCGTTTCCAATGCCGTTAAAGCAAGTTCGGTAGCAGCCCTTATCGAAGCTGATCCTTCAAGAGCTGCTTCGCTGGCTGATAAGATCGATCTGGAAGGTGCATCGGAAGAAATGATGGCTAAGCTGCTTCCTGCCATTGTAAAGAACAGGGTGGCTTCCCAGATGTCCGGTATTGCGCAGTTTGCTGCATTTTACCCGTTCATTAAATTCCAGAACCCGGAATTGGGGAAAACGGCAGAAGAAGGATACAATTGGATCATGTCTTCCGATAACCTGAAAGCTACGGAAAGCATTACCAGAATGCTGGCACAGGCAAAAGGGCAGATGGGCGACAACCCGCAGGTGAAAATGATGATTTCCCAGATGCTGAAAGAGGGACTGAACAAGAAAATGGAACTGCTGAAACAGAATCCTCAGCAGGCGGCAAGCATTAATAAGCAGATCGATGTTATTAACAAAGCCATTGAAGATTTCAAATAGTAATATACTATAAAGCGTAAGCATTTTATAACGGAATGTTTATCGCAGACCCGGCAGCCGGAATTTTTGGCAGCCGGGTTTTTTATGTCCGGAATAAACCGGTATCCGGATGGATACAGGGTAAAGTGAACTCAACGCAGAAACCCGACTAAAAGCCTTGAAGAATGAAGCCGGATGTTGGGCGTTTACTTTATCTTAATAAGATTACTGTCTTTATTAACACATATTTTTTGCAGTGGTAAAATGATAATAACATGCTGTATCAGTAATGGTTTATCAAAATCTGTTAAATATCATGATGGGTTAAACGTTTACATTTTTTAAATTCGTATAAAATTAGAATCTTATGACTTTTGGAATCGAGGCGGTAAGCTATCATGTGCCTTCATTATATCTGGAAATTAAAGACCTGGCAACGGAAAGGGGGATTGACCCGGCCAAACTGGAAAAAGGGCTGGGGCTTCATAAAATGGCATTTCCGGACGTCCATGAAGATGCCGCTACTTTCGCGGCGGAAGCTTTACTTAAACTGATCAGGGATTACCAGCTTAATCCGACAGAAATAGCAAGAATTTACCTCGGTACCGAAAGTGCCCTGGATGCGGCCAAACCCACAGCGTCTTATGCCATGCAGATGGTGGAAGAAGTGCTGGAAAAGGAATTCGGGGAACGCTGTTTCCGGAACTGTGATGTGGTGGACCTGACTTTTGCCTGCATCGGTGCTGTGGATGCCCTGCACAATTCCCTGGATTTTGTCCGGGCCAACCCGGAGAAGAAAGCGGTAGTGATCGCCAGTGATTACGCGAAATATGAACTGGCGTCTTCCGGAGAATATACCCAGGGCGGCGGTGCCGTGGCAGTCCTGATATCCGCAAAACCGGATCTGATGGAAATTGATAACAGCTGGGGCGTAGCAACCGAAAGTGTTTTTGATTTTTTCAAACCTAGGCGCCATTTTAAAAAGGATGACCTGGCCAACGCTCCTGAAAGTTTCCCGGATAAGATCGAAATTTTTACCGATGAGCCGGTGTTCGACGGCCAGTATTCCAACCAATGTTACCAGGACCGGATCCGTGAAGCTTATGACCATTACCGCGAAATCACCGGAAAGGAAAAACCTTCGGAAGGCTGGCGGTACCTGATCTTCCACCTTCCGTATGCTTTCCACGGAAAACGGGTTTTCACGGAAATCTACAGCCGCGAAAACGGTCTTTCGTATGAAAGTCCGGAAGAACAGAAAGCGGTAGCCAAATCGGAAGGCTATCTTAGCTTCATCAATGATAAAATTGAAAGGTCACAGCGGGCTTCCTCCGAAATCGGAAATATGTATACGGCCTCCGTTTTTATGGCGCTTTTATCCTCACTGCAGACCTCTTTTTATGAAAATGAAGAACTGGCCGGACAGGAGATCGGATTTTTAGCCTACGGAAGCGGCTCCAAATCCAAAGTCTTTGCAGGAAAAGTTTCTCAGCACTGGAAAAGCGTTGCTTCAAAATGGGATCTGTTTAAAAGCCTGAAAAACCGTACGGCGATCGGTTTTGAAACCTATGAAAAGCTTCACCGCAAACAGCTGGAAAAATCCGTCAATCCCGGCTACAAAGGCTTCGGACTGCAATCTGTTGAAACAGTTCATCCGTTGCTTCTGGGAGCAAGGTATTACGGATACAGAGACTGATGATCACCGGAAGATCAGCAATTGCACCGGCAGGAGTTCCGGAACAGGTTGGGGCGGCTGCATACCTGCCTCCTATGCTCTGATTTTAAAAAATGAACTATTGCGGATTTATAATCCGCAATTTGTTTTAGCAGATTTTACTTTAAAAGCACTGTTGCCGGTTTATAATCCACAATTGGCCTGGAAATTCTTAGGGGTTACACCGACCCATTGCTTAAAAACCCGGGTGAAATAATTGGTATCCGAAAAGCCGGTCTGGAAAGCCGTTTCCTTAATCGTATTTCTTTCGGCCAGCAGTTCCTTGGCACGTCTGATGCGCTCCCGGAGAATAAACTCATTGGGCGAAGTACCGAGTTCGTCTTTAAACAGCTTAAAGAAATTGGATTTGCTGACATACGCCAGCCGGGCGATGCTTTCTACCGACAGCTTCTGATGCAGGTTGTTGCGGATATAATCAGCCACAAAACCGATTCTGGAGCTGGTTTTGGCTAGAT